>JACAST010000016.1 GCA_013390765.1 Marine Group I thaumarchaeote
GGGAGGAAGAATCTATTATTAACTTTGGATATCTCAAAGTTGTTGACAACATAACTGAGCTGCATTATATCTCGATTGAGGTAGGCAGGTAGTTGTTACTTGTTGTAGACAACGGTTCTATCTATACAAAAAATCTGGTAAACTTTCTTTCTGAAAAGAAAATCAAATTTGTTAGCCAAAAATTTGATGAAGTAAACCTATCTGACATGCAGCAATTTAATTCATTTATTATTTCTGGAAGAAGGAAAAATGATAGAAAAATTAACACTGTAAATTCTAAAATCATAAAATATGCCATCTCTGAGAAAAAACATCTATTTGGAATATGTTATGGCGCTGAAATTCTAACGCAGACTCTAGGCGGCACAATTAAAAAATCTAGCAAACAAGTTAAAGGCGAAGAAACTGTCATTGTTGAAAAGAAAAATAAAATTTGTCAAAATAAAATTGACGTATTTGAAAGCCACAGGTATGAAATATCAAAATTAGGTAGCCAGCTTCATAGTTTAGCCAGATCCAAATCATGTAAGCATGAAATTGTAAAACATAACGATTTGAACATTTTTGGCACACAGTTTCATCCTGAAATGAGTAGTGATGGCCAGTCTATGATTCAGGCTTTTTTATCTCTCTAATAGATTGAAATATAGTAAAATAATTATAAAATATAATGGTAAAAAAGCTGAAAATTGATCACAATGAAAAGGGAGAGATCGTTTCACCTTCATATGTTGATATTGTTTCAAAAATCAATGAAATAATTGAAATCCTTTCAATTGAAAAAGTAGACGATAAAGATTTGCGTTAATTTTAAGTCAAGTATGCGGAGTGCGGGATTTGAACACGCGACCTCCAGCTTGGGAAGCTGACGTCCTGCCAGTCTGGACTAACTCCGCTCAATTCGAGTTTTGAAATTAATATTATATAGTTTGACTGATAATTTTTACCATGGATGCAAGATGCCCGGAGTGTGAAAAGGTTGCAGTTCTTGACGATGAGATTACAAAAGTAAAATGCCCTCACTGTAGCTTTGAGGCGGATTACGAAACTTACTTAGAGATTATGAAGGAGAAGGCACTGAACATGTCGGCAGATTATATTCCAGACAGACCAGGTTTCTAACTACCAATAACTACCTTTATCAGAACAGTCCAAATGTGCACCACAATTTTTACAAATTAGATGGCATGCTTGTAGAGATGACATTACTTCATTACATCTAGGACATTTTACATTCTCTGGTACACGCATCATTATCTTGTTATGCTTTAAGATTTTTTGTAAAGCAAAGTACAAAGGTTAATTAGTAGTTTGACAAATTTTTCGAATGCTTGGCTAACTTCAAGATGACAATCTCTGATACGAAAGGAAAATCAATAGTTAAGGAGCTAAAAGAAGATGATGCCAATCCTTTACTTGGACTACTAATTGGTCAAGAAATAGACGCCTCTCTTGTAGGATTAGATGGAAAGATCAAGATTACAGGCGGCAGTGATAAATCAGGTGTTCCAATGAGAGCAGATCTTCTTGGAACTATAAGAAAACGTATTTTAATACCAAAGGGAGTTGGTTTACAAAATAACGAAAAAGGTCTGCGAAAACGGAAGCTACTAAGAGGAAACACAATCTCTGAAGAAATTTATCAGATTAACACTAAATATGATGGTGAAATTAAGGTAGAGGAACCAAAGAAAGAAGAGAAAGCAGAAGCTCCTAAAGAAAAACCAAAGGCAGAAGCTCCTAAAGAAAAACCAAAGGCAGAAGCTCCTAAAGAAAAAAAGGAATAGGTTAACATAACAGAATTTTTAATTCTTAATGATGCACTGGAAAGATACACTTCCTGATTGGTACGTAAAAAAATATGGAAAACAACCGTGTATCAATATTGGTACTGCAGGTCATGTAGACCACGGAAAAACAACTCTAATTCAGGCTCTAACTGGAACTTGGACAGGCAGACATAGTCAAGAGCTAAAAAGGGGTATTACCATACGTGTTGGATATTCAGATGCAGCATTTTACAAATGTAAAGACTGTGAATCACCATTGGGGTATTCAACTGAGCCTAAATGCCATAACTGTGGAAAGGAAAGTGAATTATCAAGAGTGATAAGTTTCGTTGATAGTCCAGGTCATGAAAGTTTGATGGCAAATATGCTTTCAGGTTCGGCATTAATGGATGGTGCTTTGCTGTTAGTTGCTGTAAATTCTAAAGTCCCGCAGCCTCAAACAAAAGAACATCTTCAGGCTTTACAAATATTGGGAATTAAACAAATTGTAATTGTTCAAAACAAAGTTGATCTAACATCATACCAAGACGCTTTATCAAATTATTCTGAAATTACAAAGTTTGTAAAGGGAACTAAGGCAGCTAATTCCCCAATTATACCAATTAGTGCACAGTCATCTCTTAACATGGATGCTTTGATAGGTGCTATTGAAGAAACGATTGAAACACCAGTTAGGGATGAATCTAGTGACACTGTGATGCATGTTTTACGATCTTTTGATGTAAACAAACCTGGAACCAAAATAAAAAACCTCAAAGGAGGAGTAATTGGAGGTAGCATAACTCAGGGAAAGTTCTCAGTGGGTGATGAAATTGAGATTAAACCTGGAATATTGAATCCAAAGAAGAAATCTTATCAACCTATACAAACAGAAATAGTTTCTTTGGGAACAGGTGCAGGTCTTGTGGATGATGTAAAATCAGGCGGTCTAGTTGCAATTGGAACAAAACTTGATCCCTCTCTTTCAACAAGTGATTCATTAATAGGCTCTGTCGCTGGCAAGCCCGGTACACTACCTGAAAATTCTACAGAGGCAAAACTAAAAATCAGTTTATTTGATACTGCTGTTGGTTCTGGTGGAGAAACTAAAGTTGTACCTGTAACAGTTGGTGAATTGCTTAGAATTAGTGTTGGAACTGCTCCTGTACCTGCAAAGGTAAGCAAGGTAAAATCTGATAATATAGAAGTAGAATTTAGAAGGCCAGTATGTCTTTTCACTAAAGGAAATGTTGCACTTAGCAGGAGAATTGCAGAAAGGTGGAGACTTATTGGTGCAGGAATAATTGGTTGAAGTCATTTGTGATACAAGCTTTCTGATTCACCTATCTACTCGAAAGATCAAGAACCTTGATTCCGTAAACACTGAGATTGGTCAAATCCAGTTTGTCGTTCCATCTGTAGTACTAAATGAGCTGAGAAAACTTTCTAAAACACAAAAGAAAAAACAGGATGCTATAACAACTCTTGAGTTTGCACGAAATTTGAAAACTACCCAGATGTCTGGCAAATTTGCAGATCAAGCGATAATTGAACATGTAAGAAAGCGTGGAGGTATAATTGCCACGATTGACAACGAATTAAAAAATAAAATCAAAAAGTTAGGCGGCTCAGTCATGTCATTTTCAAACGATAAGATTGTTTTGGAATCCTAGCAAAATTTAACTGCGGCATAATGGAAAAATAAGCAAATGGGAGACCTCAAGCTTACAAGTTCTGCTTTTTCTGATGGTGGTGAGATACCACGAGAATGTGGATATAAGAATGGAAATAAAGAGCCACCCTTAACAATTAGCGGAATTCCCGAGGAAACAGCATCTCTAGCTCTAATTATGGATGACCCAGATGCGATGGGGGCTGTCGGAAAAGTTTGGGTGCATTGGGTTGTATGGAATATTATTCGCGACCAAGACATGCTTCCTAATGACGATATTACACCTCTTTACGATTCTAAGATTACTGCAGACGTCAGATGCGGGATGACAGATTTTGACGATACAGGATATGGCGGACCTGCACCACCTGACAAAAGACACACATATGTCTTCAAACTTTATGCACTCGACAGCATGCTGGATCTTTCTAAGGAGTCTACAAAGGCTGACGTTGAAAAAGCAATGGAAGGTCACATCATAGAACAGGCAACACTTACAGGCACATACGCGCCTTGAAAATTTAATTTGGTTTTTCTGCTATACGCAATCTCATGTACTTGTCATCAGGAGAAAATTTTGCTGGATGTACTAACATAGTTTTTTTATTACATTTTTTGCATTCATCTTTTAATGTATATCGTCCACACGCAGAACACTTTCTTATTTGAAATCGCATTATCCTTCACCAGTTTTTCTAGATTCTTCTCTCGTAAATTTAAAACTGCCTTTGTTTTTTTCAATTTGTTTTTGTATATCTTCTAAGATAGGCTTAAGAGTTTTTTCTGCAGATTTAAAATCTGAAGCAGTTACACTTATTCTATATTTTGGGGCTCCTACGTACAAAATTTTTACGCCATTTTGATCTGCATTTTCAAAACCTTGTAAACTATTCCTGATGTTTTCAACTCCATTTGAGCTATTATCTGCTAATTCTAAAATACCTCTGATTTCGACTGAAGGCAGTCTAATTTTGGTACTTGCTTCTTTAATTAAATCCAAAGTTTTTTTAGATAATTTCAAATCGTTAAAAACTTTAATTCCGTGTCTAGCAATGTCAACAACTCCACCATAAACAGAATCATATTTTGAAAGAATTTCGTCTTCTAGTTTTTCAACATCACTATTTGATAATTTTGCTTTCTCTTGTATATTTTTAATAATGTTTTTTCCTTTTTCGAATTGTTTTACATCAAGAAGTTTCCTTTTTTGTTGATCCCTTGAAATCTGTTTAAGCGATAAATCAATTTCTTCTCTACCTTCTCTAATTTTCTTTACAAGCAGAACTTTTTTTTCTCCCTCTTTTACAAATTTGCCAATATTTCGTACCCATCCATGTGCTATTTCTGAAACATGCAAAAATCCTTGAATATTGTCATACTCATCTAGAGTAACATAAGCACCATGATCACCTAGCTTAGCAATGGTAGCAATAACAATTTCTCCTACTTCTGGTAATTCATGTACTTCAGTTGTCATTTGTTGTAATTTTTTAACTAGGTAATTTATTGTTGCTGGTTAGAAATCTATTCCTTTTTTTGCTTTGATACCAGACTTGAAGGGGTGTTTGATTTCTTTCATCTCTGTCACGAGATCGGCTAGCTCGATAACTTCCTTTGAGGCATGGTTGCCAGTAAGCACCAGATCAAGCTCAGGTGGCTTTGACTTAATGACATCTATGACGTCACTCAGTTTCAACAATTCCAGCTGTACTGCGTAATTAATCTCGTCCAGTATCACAACATCATATTTCCCGGACACAATCTTCTCCTTGCCAATCGCCAGCGCCTCGTTTGCCGCCTTGATATGGTCCTCGCGGGGGCTTTTGTCGTCCAGTATACCAACAAATCCCTTGCCTGCGGTAATAAGCTCAAATTCCGGCGCCAACCTTTTTGCAGAATCGAGCTCACCGTAATGCCAGGAGCCTTTTACAAACTGCACCATACAGACTTTGTGGTTGTATCCTACTGCTCTCAGAACAAGTCCTAGTGCAGCCGAGGTTTTTCCCTTGCCGCCACCAGTATATACTATAATGAGTCCCTTTTGTCCCACACCTACTTTGAATTTTCTCTAAACTAAAAAGATTGATAGTAGATGAAATTCCTAAACAAAGAATTGAAGGTTCCAAGGTTAGTTGTTGCCGGAGCAACCAGCGGAGTTGGCAAGACATCGATCACATCTGCAATTATCTACGGGATCAAAAAACGTGGCTACAGCGTTCAGCCATTCAAGGTTGGTCCCGATTACATTGATCCCAGCTATCTTTCTGCAATCTCAGGAAACGATACAATAAATCTGGACGTCTGGTTGATGGGAGAAAACGAGCTTGTACAAAGTTTTGTAAAAAATTCTGCATCTGTCGTTTCTATAATTGAGGGTGTGATGGGATATTATGATGGATTTGGCGGAAAGACAAACTATGCTAGTACTCACCATGTTGCGTCACTGCTAAAATCTCCTACAGTTTTAGTTTTGGATGCAAGCAAGGCTGCACGCTCCATTGCCGCAACTGCTCTAGGGTTTGCAAAATTTCATCGTAACTCTAGAATAGTTGGGATAATTTTGAACAAGATTGGCAGCAAAAAGCATGAAAATATGTGCCGACAGGCGCTTGCAAACCTGAAAATCCCAATACTTGGCTCCATAGCAAAAAACTCTGAGAGTATGGAGTCACGACACCTTGGGCTGATTCCAGTAAAGGAGCAAAAGTCACTGCAAAATAAGATTAGGAAAATTTCGCGTGAGATTTCTGATAATCTTGACATTGACAAGATAATTCAGATTTGCAAAAATGTGCCACAACTACCAAATGTTCAATCAAAAAAATTCAAAAAGCCTACTGTTACAGTAGCAGTCGCACTTGACAGTTCATTTAATTTCTACTATCATGACAACCTTGAGGCGCTACGCAGGGAAGGAGCAGGACTGAAATTTTTCAGCCCAGTAGCCGACAAAAAAATTCCAATCTGCGATTTAATCTACATTGGTGGGGGATTTCCGGAAGTTTTAGGGCAATCACTTGAACGTAACTCAACCATGAGGAAGCTTATAAAAAAACATGCTGAAGAGGGAATGCCAATCTATGCCGAGTGTGGAGGGCTGATGTATCTCACCAAATCTATAAGCTTCAGTCAAAAGAAATACAAGATGGTTGGTTTGTTTGACGCAGAAACTCAGATGACAAAAAAAATGACGCTGAACTATACAGAAGGCAGGATTACATCAAACTGTTTAATTTCTTCGCCATCAAAGTTTAGAGCCCATGAATTTCATTACTCGAAGATTCGAAACCTAGCAAGAGATGCTAAACTTGTATATGATCTGAAGATCGGCGAGGGAATAGCTGGTAAAAAGGACGCTCTTACGGAATACAATACACTTGCGTCATACTGCCACCTGTATTTTGACAGTGCAAAGTATGCTGTAAAGTTAGTTCAAAACTCTACCTAGATGTCATCATATGTTAGCGCGTATTAGCAGATATAGAGATTATTCATCGGTATTCACTTCCACAATCTCCAATTTTATCAAACAAATCGTTTGCTTTTGAGACAACCGACTTTATCTTTGCGTTGTCTTCATCGTCAAGATTAAGACCAAACACCTTTGCGTTATCATCTCTGTGTTCGGAGATTCCAAGCCTTACACCAATTATTACACCTACAACTGCAGGTTTGTCCAAAATGAACTTGGTTGCAACGTTGGCTACCATTGTATTATGTTTTTTTGCAATATCATCTAATATCACAAGGAGTTCTTGGAAAAGATTCCATCCTCCCCAAGCATCTATCATATTTTTGTATTTTTGGAGACTAAGAGTATCAAGATCTGATCTTACAGGTTCTGGTCTTCCAATGTATTTTTCAGAAAGAAATCCCCCAAGGAGAGTTCCATAAGTTAGCAGTTTGATGTTGTTTTTTTGGCAAAATGGAACCATCTTAACTTCTGGCCTTTGATCTAAAATAGAATACTGTACTTGGGTTGAAACAAGTTTGAACCCTTGTCCTACTATTATTTCAATTCTTTCCGTATCGAAATTCGTCAGACCAAGATGTTTTATCTTTCCTTCATCTTGCAGTTTTGAAAGATGATGTAAGGCTTGAATGTAATTTGGATCATTGTAATTCCACCAATGAAACTGTAGGACATCAATTGATTTTACATTCATTCTTTTAATAGACACGTCTATGTAATGTTCTACAATTGATCTAGTCATAGGTCCTGGATTGGGAACAAACTTTGTTAGTGCTTGACTTTTAGAAAGTTCTGTTTCTTTACCAAGCCTTTTTCTAAATTCGCCAAGAAATTCTTCTGCCGGACCGTAAATATCTGCCATATCCCACGTTGTAAATCCATCATGGTGGTATTGTAGCATCTCAGAAATTGCAGATTCTCGGTCAATTTGACCATGCCCTCCTGCTACCTGCCACATTCCGTTTAGAATTCTACAGATCTGTAAATCAGAATCTAATTTGAAAATTTTTTCTGACTGGTTCAATAATGGTTATAAAAACACCGATATTATGAGACTATCTGTATCATTATGCAAAATTAGGTATTCCACGAAACAATTGCCCATAAGGATCAATTTTCTGCCATTATGTAATTGACACTTTGATGACGTTCTCAGCTGCCTAGAATTTTGTTTTTTAATAAATAAACACCGGAAACAATCATAACAATTCCAACAATTGTCCAAACTGCATCGGCTTCAAAACCACCTATTCCATATATGTAATTGAACGGTAAAGCAACAAGCATTCCAATAATTATGATACAGAAGGATGCAACTTTTTTGCCAACCATCTACTAATTTTCCCTTAACAGTTTGAATAATGCATTAACAATTGACGCAGCACAGGAACTTCCACCCTTCCTACCAGTGTTGGTGATAAACGGAACATCAACAGTTTGCAGCTCTTCTTTAGATTCTGCTGCGGACACGAATCCTACGGGAATTCCTATAACTAACGCAGGCTTTGTAACTCCCTCTCGAATCATCTTGGTTACTTCCAATAATGCAGTTGGAGCATTCCCTATTACCAAGATTCCTCCATTCATCTCAGAAGCTGCAATTCGCATGGACATCTGTGCCCTAGTTTTATTTTCTTGCTTTGCCCTTTCGGCCAGATCTGGATCCGAAATGTTGCAGATTAGATTATTCCCAAAATCTTTTGGGTTTTGCTTGTTCAATCCGCCTATCACTCCATTCACATCTGCAATTATGCTACAGCCGTTTTTCAGCGCATTAATCCCACTTGTGATTGCATCCTTGTGGAAAACTATCTTGTTTTCTCCAGCAAAATCAAAATCTGCTGTAGCATGAATAATTCTTCTGACTATTGGCCATTCCAACTCGTTATATGGATGAGATCCAACCTCCCGCTCAATGATCTCCATGCTTTCATCCTCTATTGATTGTCCTTTTCTAGTTTGCAACTTCCACTTCCTTGGTTCTTTCAATGATGAGATCAATCATCTTGTCATCAATTCCAATATGTTTTGTAATTAGCACTTTCTGCAAATTTGCTTCTTCCAATGCAGGATTCAGGTCTTCGTAAATATCTCGTTTTACATGCGCACCTTCATGCAAAAAATAAAAGACAACCACCAATACCTCCGGATTATCATTTTTGCATTTCATAATTCCCTGTTTAATGTTAGGCTCCTCTATTTCCAAAAAGCAGAAACTTACGTTTCTGTATGTAGGTTTTATCCCATCAATTACATATTCCATGGAGCGTCTGGCGTTCGGATCCTTACTTCCATGCCCAATAACAAGCACATCCACGCTATTTTTCGGCAGGTTAACAGAGTTTTCACTTAATGCTGATGTAATTCTGTTATTGACGAGTTCAATCATAGTTTTGTGCATGCTCATGGGCTTGGTTATTCGAAGTTTTACGTCTGTTTTTTCCTGAAATCCGATTGATTCGTTTACTGCAGCCTTAATCTTTTTTCCAGGATAAAGAAAGTACGGAACAATCGTCAATTCATCAATGTCGTGAGTAAGGCTTTGGTTAATACCTTCCTCAATAAATGGTGGTATAACTTCTAAAAAGCAATAGTTAGAAAATTCATAATTTCCCTTTTCCTTTATCTTCTTGCAGATAACTTCCAACTCTTCCTTTACTTCCTTTTCTCGGCTTCCTCTGTCAATTAATAACAATCCTCTCTTCAATTTGGAATCCTCGCAATAGCTATTGTCAAGTTTGGGGGGAATTTTTGTTTTTCAACCACTAGTTTTCCTTCAGAGCTCTTGATTGCCGCAGCCTCTGACACACTCGGTGTACCTTCAAATGTTTGAACTGTCTTTGATGGGTTTGGGGTAGAAATAGAAGCAAGCTCTTCCTTTTCAAAATGTTGTATAGGTTTCGACATTTCCTTTGCAAGTTCAACAAGACCAGCTACGTCTTTTTCTTTCTTAATTGAGACAAACCTCGCAATTGATTTTTCACTAAGTTTGAATTTATTCATGCAGCTCATCAAGCCGTCTTTGATAGTATCCTTTGCAGTATCCCAGTGTAATCCAACTCCCACTACTAGACTTGGCGGTCTATATACTACAGCATTTTGTAACAGACTATTATCATCAACAATCTCATCTGTTATGATCAAGTATCCCTTAGAATCTGAATTTTTTAATTCATTGATTGTAGGATATATGGTAACATTAGCTGGTAGCTTATCTGCCCACCAATCTTTTTTTCCACAGTTTTGATACACACCAATTTTTTCTTCGTTTACCATAAACGCGCTTACCTTAGTTACATTAGAGTCATCGTCAATCTTCCATCCAAAATCTTTTCCAACAAGATCCACCGGAATGGTTTTGTTTACATCAGCCGCTGTTGTTATTACAGGTGTTGCACCAAGCTTTGCTGCAATGTCATTTGTCAGCTGGTTTGCTCCACCTAGATGTCCAGAAAGTGAACTGATAACAAACTGAGCCTTATCGTCAATTACAATAACTGCAGGATCGGTTTTCTTGTCTTTCAAGTGAGGCGAGATTAATCTTATAACAGCACCTAAGGAGAACAAGCAAACTAGCGCATCATTTGATTTGAACAATTCCGTTATTTTTGTCGTTGTGCTGTCAGTATACCAGTTAATGTTGACATTACCATCAGAGAATTTGTCTGGCGCAAACACATTCCAAGATGAGAATTTTTCTTTCAGTTCTTTTGCGATCTTAATGCCATTTTTTGTTATGGCTAAAATTGCTATTCTTTCCATGTGTTAGTTGTCTGCTAGTTTAATAAAATTCCTTACTGTTTGGGATAACGTGCCAAAACATTTCCATCAAAATTAAACAGAATGATTTCAACGGGGATCTTATTTTCTGAATGGCCCCTCATTTGTTTGTAAACTTCTAAACAAATCAGATCAAAGAAACCCTCTATATTATTTTCAAGAATAATCTCTTGAACATTTCTAGCGGTATTTGCATTTTTTATTTTCTGTATGACATTTTCTTCAGCCTTGCATTTTTTTGCCAATTCCGAGAGAAAATTCATGTTAACTTTTGAACCTTTTACATGCGTCTGTTTTACACCAGTTGCCATCTTGGCAAACTTTCCAATAAACCCCCCAACGTACGCTTTTCCTATCCCCTTTTTTGCACATTGTGAAATCGTATATCCAGAAAAATCTCCAAACTGTACGAAGGAGTGATCAGGAAGATCAAAAACTTTTCTTGCAAAATCCTCGCTTCTTCCACCAGTTGTTAAGACAACAGTATCATCTCCCATTGAAAGTACAACATCAAGTTGTTGTCGAATCGAAGCTGCAAACGATGCAGTTGAGTAAGGTATTACAATTCCACTCGTTCCTAAAATTGATATTCCATTCACAATTCCAATTCGTGGATTATCAGTCTTTGGTCCAAGTTCCTTACCTTTTGGAACTGATATTATCACCTTGATTCCATTCTTTTCTAAAATTTCCTTACCAACTTCAGTCAAATTTTCTATGATCATTCTTCGTGGAGTAGGGTTAATGGCAGCTTGACCAATCTCTAATCCTATTCCAGGCTTTGTTACTCTGCCCACGCCTTCACCACCATCTATTTCAATAGAGTTTGGTTTTGATGTTAGTTCCAAGTCGACAACAATTTCAGCACCATGCGTTACATCTGGATCGTCACCTGCGTCTTTAATTACTGAGCAATGTGCCTTGTTTTTTTCAAATTCACAACTATTGATATTAATTTTTATTCTAGATTTTTTTGGAAGTAAAACATCAACAGATTCAGTTTTTTTCTGATTAATAATTGATAAAACAGCTGCAACTGAGGCAGCTGTAGCACATGTACCAGTAGTGAATCCTGTGCGTAACTTACCTGCAGGTTTTTCTGGTGGATCCACGATGAGTAACTAATTATATCCTTAAAATCAATTGTTGTGTGATTTTTTTCATGTCAAACATATCTACAAGAGTAGCAGTTACTGGCGCTAATGGTTTTGTAGGTAAAAATCTAAGAAATTTTTTCTACAAAAATAAAATCAATGTTTTAGGAGTTTCCAGAAAAAATTTTCGTAAACATGCCTCTGAAGTAAAGATAATATCTACAAATCTCTTAGAACCAAAACTTCAAACCAAACTAAAAAATTATGATGCTTTGGTACATCTAATTGGTATAGGAAGACAATCACCAAAATCTACGTTTGAAGAAATCAATCTCAATCTGACAAAAAATGTAATTAAAACATGTAAAAAAGCAGGCATTAAAAAAATTATCTTTATCAGTGGTCTTGGTGTTTCCAAAAATAATCAGTCAGATTATTTTGTTTCAAAATACAAGGCTGAACGCGAAATAATGAATTCTGGATTAGATTACACTATATTTCGTGCCTCTTACATTATAGGAAAAACAGACTATCTAACCAAAGCTCTTTCCAAGCAGATGAAAAAAGGCATCATAGTTATCCCGGGTTCGGGCAAATATAGATTACAGCCAATATTTGTGTTAGATGTTGCAAAAATTATCCTAGAGGCGGTTCTTGAGAAAAAATTTTCTAAAAAGATTTTAGACCTAGCAGGACCTCAGAAGATAAGATTTGAAGATTTTGTGAAGCTTTTTGCTGAAAACACTAGTGTAAAAATTCAAAAAATCAGTTTAGAGAGTGCATATGATGAAGCAAAACGTAATCCAGGAAGTGTTTACGGTTTAGAATCTCTTAACATTCTAGTTGGAGATTACACAAGTGATGGAAAACAACTTAAAAAATTATCTAATGTTAAATTAACAACAGTTGCAGAATTTTTACAGTCCAGCCGCCTTTCTTAGCTCTTCAGCTTTGTCTGTCTTTTCCCAAGTAAATTCTGGTTCGTTTCTACCAAAATGGCCATACGATGCGGTCTTTTTGTAAATAGGTCTCTTCAGATCTAAATGGGAAATTATGGATGCAGGCTTCATGTAAAAGTGGGAATTTAGAATTTTTTCGATATCATCTTCAGGTATTTTGTGTGTTCCGAATGTATTAACCGAGAATGATAGCGGTTGACAAACTCCTATGGCATAAGCAATCTGTACTTCACATCTGTCTGCAAGACCAGCTGCAACGAGATTTTTTGCAACATATCTACACATGTAACTGGCGGACCTATCAACCTTTGATGGATCCTTTCCGGAAAATGCTCCACCGCCATGTCTTGCCATTCCACCATAAGAGTCAACAATAATTTTTCTGCCAGTAAGACCAGCATCACCATGCGGTCCACCTATTTCAAACTTGCCAGTTGGATTTACATGAATTACAATGTCATCATGCCACCAATTTTTACAAACAGGTTTTACCACTTTATCAATAATCTGTTTTCTAATCTCTTCATTTGATATTTCAGGGTCATGTTGTGTTGAAATTACAATGGTTTCAACTCTTTGAGGCTTATTATCAACATATGTAACAGAAACTTGAGATTTGCCGTCAGGTCTTAACCATGCTAATTCTTTTGATTTTCTAATCTCAGCAAGTTTTTTTGTCAGCTTGTGAGCCAATGATATTGGTAATGGCATTAGCTCGTCAGTTTCGTTTGTAGCATACCCAAACATCAATCCTTGGTCTCCTGCTCCCTGTTCCTTTTGTTCTGATGCCGTTACGCCCTGTGAAATGTTTGGGCTTTGTGGGTCTATTTTTACCACAACCTGACATGTTTTTGCGTCAAACTTCAATGCTGGATTGTCATAACCAATTTCTGTTATCGTATCTCTGACAATTTTCTCAATGTCCAACTTAGCTTTTGACGTAACCTCTCCTGCAACTGTAACAAAATCTGTTGTTACAAGCGTCTCAACTGCCACCCTTGAATCTGGATCCTGTTTGAGAAATTCGTCCAATATGGCATCTGAAATTTGATCACATACCTTATCTGGATGACCTTCGGTTACGGATTCTGATGTGAAAATATAGGGTCTTGACATTTGGATTACAGTTTAAAGTTCATCTTCTAATTTGATAAAGAGTACGTTATTTCCTCGCAAAATTATTCTTCCATACTTTTCAACGGTTTTTTCATCTTTTAGTTCTTCAGCATCAGACATTATCAAATTCATATAAGAATCAACATTAACTATCTTACCTTTGTATTCAACATCATTTTTCAATCTAACAATAACGCTTTTTTTTGTGTATTTTTGTAAGGTTGTTAACGGTCTTTTTGCAGTTGTTTCTGACACTTGTTATCCACTTGTTGGAATTTTCTTTGGTTACTATAATTAAAGCCTTGCCCATTGAATTATTTAGGAAAATCTCTTTAGTTTTTTAGTGTAAACAAAGACATGATTAAAACAGGATTAAAGGAACTAGATCAGTTTCTTGGTGGCGGGATTAAGGAGGGATTAGTTACTAATATTTCTGGACAAAGTGCTACTGGAAAAACACAGTTGACCTTTCAAATCTGTCTTAATGCTTTGCATAGTGGAAAAGATGTTCTTTTCCAAGATACAACTGGCGAGTTTAGACCTGAAAGACTAGTTGAAATGATGCAATTACGGAAAATCAATCCATCATTACTTGATAAAATAAAGGTAAGCCGTATTACCAATACTGCACAACAAATTCAATGTTTTTCAAAAATACCACTTAAGAGCTATTCTTTGATTATAGTTGATAGCGTAACGGATCTTTTCTCATTTGAGTATTCAAAAAAAGAGCAGTTTCTTGAAAAACATATTTCCTTTATGAAATACATGCAGAATTTATCAAGTATTGCCATTGATGGCAAAATTCCTATAATTATAACAAACATGGTTAGAACCATTAACAAACATGAAAAGGAAAACTTGGAAGAATCAATCAGTATGTATACACATACTAAAATTAAACTTTCAAAAAACAGTGATGGATATTTGTGCCAAGTTATTTCTCCTTTTGTTAAGAAAAAATTTCAATATACTATAACTTCTAGTGGTCTTACCAGCGAATCTTAATCTATTTAATATACTAAGAGTGTGTCTATCCAATGTCAGAATTTTTTGATTATATTCCAATTATTGCAATTATTTTATTTGCTGCGGGAATTGTAGGTGTAATGTTGCATCTGTAT
>JACAST010000042.1 GCA_013390765.1 Marine Group I thaumarchaeote
ATGAACAATTTGCCTCAGTACTACTAATAGCGAGGACAGACTATCTTGAAAACAACCCTGAAATTATTCAAAATTGGTTAAAATCACACGAGGAAACTGTATCATGGATTAATTCAAACCCAGACAAATCAAAATCCATCTTTGAAAAATTTTTGAAAAAATACATGGGAAAATCACTACCAACAAAAATTATTGACGAGTCGTTTTCAAATTTAACAATTACATCTGATCCAATTAAAAATTCTGTGTTAACCTTTGCAGAGCGTGCTGATGTATTAGGATATCTTGGAAGAACTGGTTACAATTTAGATGGAATTTTTTATGAACCGGATTTAAATCCGAACGCAATGGTGAAACAGCTAAATGGGTAAACTAGAATCTAGAAATATTGAAAAATATTTCATACATGATGGAAAACCACTAAAGACGTTGGATGGAATTGATCTAAATGTTGAAGACGGTGAGTTTGTATGCATTGTTGGACCTTCAGGCTGTGGGAAAACTACTTTTCTAAGAATTGCAGCAGGGTTAGAAAAACCAGATGATGGTCAGATTTTACTTGATAATCAGCCACTGAACAACACTGGACCTGATAGGATAATGGTGTTTCAAGAAGGTGCTTTGTTTCCTTGGCTGAATGTTCAAGATAATGTGGAATATGGACTCAAGATAGCTGGTATACCAAAGGAAAAACGAAACCAGATTTCACATAGATATCTAGACATGATGCAGCTTACTCAATTTGCAACTTCTTACACTTACCAACTTTCTACTGGAATGAAGCAACGTGTTGCTATAGCAAGGGCTTTGGTAATGGAGCCTGATGTATTACTTATGGATGAGCCATTTGCAGCACTTGATGCGCAGACTAGAGATCTCCTACTAGTAGAAATGCAGTTAATCTGGCAGAAGACAAAGAAAACCATAATTTTTGTGACTCATAATGTTGCCGAGGCCGTTATGTTGGGCACACGTGTCTTGGTGTTTACTCACAGACCTGGAAGGATTAAGAAGGAATTCAAGATTGATTATAAACGTCCTAGGATATCAGAAGACGAAAATCTTTTGCCGTACCAACAAAAGATTTTGGCAGAATTAAGACCTGAGGTAAAAAAGTAGGTTGAAAAAATGAAATCAAGTACACTTGCGAAAAAAATTGGCTTTTACGCAATGATAATTATAGTATGGCAGGGTCTTGACAGTGCTGATATTTGGCCAGACAATATTTTTCCATCGCCAGTAGATGTTGTAGAAGACCTAGCGTATGGTGTTGCTGATGCAAGTTTGTTTTATGGAATTGGAACAAGCTTATTGAGACTGATTATAGGTCTATCAATGGCTATTGCTGGTGGTTTGGTACTTGGAATTTTCATGGCAAGAGTCGAAACTGTTAATCAGACAATTGGTTCTTTGGTTCTTGGACTACAGTCGATTCCATCCATAGCCTGGGTACCACTTGCTATTCTTTGGTTTGGTCTTACAGACACTGGAATTATCTTTGTCGTAGTTATTGGTGCAATATTTGCTGTAACCATCAATACTTACACTGGTGTGAAGAACATCAATCCTTCCTATATTGAAGCTGCACGAAACATGGGTGCGAAAGAAGGTCAACTTATCACTTCCATATTAATTCCCGCAGCATTTCCATTTATCATATCTGGATTCAAGCAGGGTTGGGCATTTGCCTGGAGAGGCGTAATCGGTGCAGAACTTCTATTCTCATTCTTGGGTCTTGGTTTCCTTCTTAATGTTGGTCGTCAGCTTAACGATGTATCTCAGGTCATAGCAATAATGCTAGTAATAATGGGAATTGGCATACTGGTTGATGGAGTGGTCTTTAAGAAAATTGAAGACAAGGTTATGACCAGATGGGGATTACGATAGAATTTTAAAAATTATTTTTCTAAGATTTTTTTGATTTCGGCTATGCTGTTGGCTTGTTAGAAATGACAACAACTGGGTTTATTGGAATGCCCTGCTTTTTTACTGCATTAAGAATTGCTCGCATGTTGCTACCCCTACCCGAAATTAAAATTGCAAGTTTCAGTAACATGTTCTTAACTAAACCAGTTAAAATAAAGCTATGGTTAATTTACAATTGAAATTGATTGTACATTAAGGCTTATTGTTGTTTTCTGCCCTTGACCAATTTCTGTTCCCTCCAAACCATATTCCACTAAACTGAACTTATTTGTATCAAGTGTAACTACGTTAACACCAGGTTTAAGAAGCAAGTCTACTTCTACATTTTTAAATGTAGTAGGAATGTTAACTCTAGATAGTTCTTCATTATTCATGGAAACTGTCATTGTATTTTCCTTGTCTATTGAATGCAAAACTACATTTAATGTGACATGCATCTCAGAGTTTGTTGGATTTACTATCAATATTTCCGAATTTTTCATGGTAGTACGTAGATGCTGTTCAGGAACAAAGACATGCCATCCAGAACCTAATAATAAAAATGGTTCTGAAGAATTAGGTTTTGGGATTTTGTAAACAACTATTCTATCATCTTCATAGACTGGGTTATTCCCACTTAAAATTTCTGACATAATTTGTTTAGTCTCTGACAAAAATACTTGAAGGAGATCTTTTTGCCAGCTTTCCCACATTGGTGAACTTTTGTGTAATGTAACATATTTTATATCAAAATGATTAAAAAGTGATAATCCATGAGTTGCTAGATCCTGTTTGATAACATCATCCTTGCTACCAAATATGTGAAACATACTCAAAAAATATGTTTCTGTTTTTTTGCCTGTTTCAAGAGAAACTCTAGATTCATGACCACCATAAATTGGCTTTTCATGATGTATTTGGTGATATAAGACTGTAGGATCTGACATTAATCCACCGTCTCCAACTCCACCAAGAGGTGCAGATAATACAGCAAACTTTGATTCATCATTTTTAATTTCAGCATAAATGTCAGGAATTGGTTCTGAAGTAGAAGGATATGGAATCATAGAAAATTCAAAAATAATAACAAATCCTATGATTGTTGTTAACATAAGCTGCTGTTTAAACGACGAAAATTTGTTTTTTATGAGTCCGTATACAGCATAAGATGCTAATACAGCTAATGCTAAATTAGCCATCACAATAAATCTTGCCGGCGCTCTTATTTCGTCCCATTCAGGTACCGCATCATAGAAAACTTTGTCAGGCAATACAATTCCTGTTGATTGATGAAAAATTTTTAGCTCTGGTCCTAAACTCATTACAACAAAAATTCCACATATCAGTAACCAAAACCATACGTGATTCCGTCTGTATCTAATAACAGCAAGCGCCGAGAGAAAAATAACAGAATAGCCTAAAAAGATAAGATGTTCTATTTCACCAATTGGTACAGGTTTATCAAAAAATGAGTAAAATGATATGTTCATTCCATAATCTGAAATGATTTGGGTTGTATGTGTTGAACCAGGAAGTATAAGGCTTTCCAGACTAGCTGAGTATTTAATGTGTTCAGATAGCGGTCTGTTAAGAAATTCATCACTTGATGCAGGGTTTAATAAAAATAAAACCGATGTGCTAACCAAACCTATTGTTAGTAGTATTGAAAAATTTGTAATGAAAGTTTTGTTTGAAACTTTTTTTTGTTTAAAAATGTAAATTGCAAAAAATATAATTGAAAACATGGCAATGAACACAGAATAATATAGATGCGTAAGTGAAACTAAGAAAAATATTATTCCACCTACAATTGAATAATATTTAGATTGTTTGTCTAGCAATTTGAAAAGAAACAAGACAAATATCGGAAGCCATACTATCATTGATAATCCAATATGTACAAGTGATTGACCCATATGGTATGTTGTAAATGTGAAAATTGTACCCGCAATAATTGATGAAAAATAATTTTTGTTGAAATTGTTTGCAAGTAAATAACATCCATAACCTCCAAAAACGAGGCCTAAAAACCAGATAATATTCCAGGCAATAACGTAATCTAAGAATTGCACCAGCAAAAATCCAATAAAGGTAGTAAAGTAAGCCATGTTGCCACCGATATCCACACCATCAGGATAGAAAATGTAATTAGAATGCTGAAAATCCAGACCATTTTCAAAAGAAAAATCTGTCCACCAAAATCGCCACATCATATGGCATTTATCATAACAACCAAACCCCGCTGCCTCACTGGCAAAATCAAGTATGACTGGGAATGTCAGAATTATAGTAAGAATAGAAAAAATAAAAACTACAGATACGTGCTCACCAAATATCTTTTTAGTAATTAGACGATTACTATAAGTTGAATTTTCCATTAGATAATCAGAATATTATAATTCATAAATCTGTTTAATTTTCCTTACCAAGGTGCATCGTCCACTAATTTTAGCTTATCATCTATTATCTTGAATCCCATAATATCCAGCGTTTCTTTTGCGGTTGAGGAGTTTCTTTCCAAGATTTGCTTCGCAAGATCAATACGTGATTTCATGTACATGTTCTGACCAATTTTATATTTTCCTCTTAATGATTCTGGGACAATTTTGATAACCTCAACTCCCTTTAGAACATCCATGTCGGGTTTAATTGTTTCATATCCACCCTCAGGTTGGTATTTTTTCATCAGACCATTTAGCGCAATAGTTTTTTCTTTCTTATCTGAAACAATAAACCTGAATGACTTACACCTGATTCAATCGCTTGTCTTTGTGCATCTAGTCCTGGAAATGCAGGCAAAATGGAAGGATGAATATTTAGTATTCGATTTTTATATTTTTTAATGAACTCTGGGCTCAATATTCTCATGAACCCTGCAAGGCAAATCAGGGAATTTTTGGGTGTAATATCGTATTTACTCAGTCTGGAATTTTTTTTTTGGTTTTACTAATTTGTAGTTTGGATATTCTGTGATGTTTTGACACTGGTGATTTATGATTAATCATTATTGAGAATCATATTTACTTATTGAATGATCAGGTGATACAATCTTACCCCATTTTACCGGCGATGGTATCTTTTGTGGGAACTTGCCAGAAAACTCCTTTGGATATGTCTTTACATCATTTCCGTCATACACTTGTACAAAAAATCCATATTCGTCCTGGAATCCAATCTGCTCTATTGGTATACGAAACTCATATGCTGCATGTGGTATCGAAACATATCTATCATTTTCACCAGACGTCCCGCCATGTGCTACAAAGTCTGGGTGATTCTTTACCAAGTTGAAATGGCTAGTTTGGTAAATTGGTGAGCCACCCTGTAATGTATGACCGTTGCCAGATCCTCTTGAAACTGCATAACACCAATCTGACTCATCTGCAGCACTGGATGTATCATGTCCGTCAAAACATACAATTGCCCTGTCTGCTATATGATCATTTGTAAAGTCTGTCAAATAATCTATGAAGACATAGAAAAATTTGTCCTCGTGTGCAGTACGTAAGATTATAGCATCCGAGTAAGCAGTACCATAATCATACCAGAATTTGTCATATGAGCTTGTCTTCCATTCTGACCCAAACGTCCATTCACCATCAAACTGGACAAGATGCAATGAGCCTGAATAAGTAATCTTGATTGGCTCATCTGCATATGCCACGCCAACCAGTAATGAAGCCATGCAAAGTGTAATAATTCCTAAAATGCCTTTCAAGTTTAATTTAATTACCTTCATTTGTAAATAAATCATTACGCTTAATGTTTAATAGTTTTGAGTGACGAGGAAATTGAATGAATAAGGCTGCGGGCGCCGGAATTGGCGTAGTAATTATATTAATTGCCATTGCTGCTTTATATATGATGAACCAATCCGAGGAATCTAATACGCAAGTGGAACTCGATGAAAACGTAGAAATGACTGCAGAACAATCAGAAACAGAATCATATCAAGTGGAACTCGATGAAGGATTAGCTGTCGGTGGTCAACCACCATAATCATATTGAATAATTCTTGTCTATAGTTGATATCATACAATATTTTATCAAGAAGGATATCATCAAAATAGAAGTCTAGTTGTATTTTTGCGTGATCCTCATTATGATCTTTTTTTCTTTTTGACGTTCTTCATCTAACAAGTTCATCTGAGATTTTATCTCAAGTTCCAACATGGAACACTTGTTTTGTATGGTATGAAGGTTATCGCGATGTTTTTTTATCTGTTCGTCAATTCCTTGCCTGTTTTTATTACTACTTTTTTGGTGTAGCCATTCTTTTGTAAGTGCCTGTAATTCATCTTCCTGTGACTGTTTCTTTGCCTGTTCTTGTGTAATCTCTTCTAAAATACCAGCCTTTTGTTCTTCTAACATCTCAAGGCTACTCAACGATAAGTTAGTATCCTCTGTTATCTGTTTTTCCTGCTCAGCAACCTTTTGTGTGATCTGTTGTTTTTGCTTTTTTAGCTCGACAATCTCTTCTCGTTTTGATTCAAGCTCAGATTCTAATTCGTGATATTCCTCTTCCAGTTTATGCGTAGAATTGGATTGTTTGATTTCATCTAGTAGCAGTTTTCGCTGAGAATCAGTCTCGAGTAATTCGTTTTTCAACCTCATCTTTTCAGCATCGTCTTTTGACCAGCCTATTCCTATAATCTTATGGGTTTTACATATTTCATTGATGAACTCTTCTGTTGATTCGCCCATGGCGTCTAATGAATTAAGTAAAAGATAAGTTTTCTTGAATAAAACAATAATCTAATCTAGATTGACGGTCATGATACTAGTACGATTGTATAGGGTTTAAACTAAATTGTAAGTCCCAAGCGAAGGAATTGAACCTTCGACAACCCGGTTTCTGTATGCCTGATAGGCTGGAATTCAGTTTAGCCTAAAGCCAACTACTACAGCCGGAAGCTCTACCAGGCTGAGCTAGCTTGGGACAATATCACCGAAACATTTAGGCGTTAAATAACTATCGGACTAGTATTTTTTCAATTGTCGTAAACAGAAAATTATGAAAAATTAAGTATGGGTAAAATATTACATTTTTGTTGAATTCAAAACCAAAAAAATCTGGATATGTTTGTGTGCCATATCAGCATGATAAATTCTCAATTGATGTAAAAGAAATGTGGGATTCTTCAAGAAACATAAAATCCATATATTTTGTTACTGCCACTTTTTCAGATGAGTGTAAACCATACTTTCCATTCTCAACTAACCATTATCTATTGGCAAAATTCAATGATGAACAAAAACTCCTTAAAGATACAGACAAATTTACTAATAGTAAACCTTCATTCGTTTTTACTGTTGATACCGAACTTTTTGAAAGAGATCTGGATAGTGAACGGAGATTCCTCTCTACATATTATCTAGAATATAATGATCCTAGCGCTTTATCTGATATTGCAAACACTATCGTGAAAAAAGATAAAATACGGCGGGCTGGG
>JACAST010000069.1 GCA_013390765.1 Marine Group I thaumarchaeote
AATGAAAATGGTCCAACACATCAATCTGTGTCTTTTGATTGGATGCCCATGCGAGATTTTGTGAAATCAAAGATAAATGATGAGGTAATCCTCTGGAATGGCAACAACAAAATTTTTGCAACGGGAAAAATTATCGGAGGATACCAGTATCTGAAACATGATATTCATGACCAGCACCATCATCAAAAACAAGTAGAGTGGACTGATACCGAGGAAAGGGATATTCCTGATAACATGCTTCCCGGCGGACAGAGACCTTCATTCGTGGAAACAGACAAGTCAACAACTGCATTGGTGAACTGGCTATATGGAAAAGAACAGATTTATCAAGAAATTACTAGTGATAGATCCACTGTGCCGCCAGATCCCAAACTTTGTGAGAAATTTGAGAAAATGGGTTACACAAAGCTTTTAGAAAAAGAGAAGCAGATAATTTTCTACGGTCCACCAGGCACTGGAAAGACATGGACTGCAGAAGAATTTGCAAAATGTAGGGCTCAAAAGAAAAAATGTAAAATCGAGATGGTAACATTTCACCCATCGTATTCGTACGAGGACTTTGTAGAGGGATTTAGACCTGCGGGAAGAAACATAGCAGCGTTACTTGCAAACCAGATGTATAACGAAATAGAATTACCCGAAGAGTTAACTGAAGATCATAAAAATGAAATTCAGAAGTTAATTAACATCTATAAAAGAGAATGGAAAAATAAGGCATTTCAGGGTCAACCGTCGTTCAACAACTTATCACAGTACGTACTTGAATCAGGAATTTTCAAAACCATGTGTAAAAACGCGAAAGAAAATCCTAGTACAGAATACATTCTAATCATAGATGAGATCAATCGCGGGAACATATCAAAGATTTTTGGAGAATTGATCTCAGTGATAGAGGATGACAAGCGAGGAAAACCAGTAAAACTTGTTTACAGTAAGAAGGATCTTTTTGTTCCGAAAAACCTGTACATTATAGGCACTATGAATACAGCTGACATGAGCCTTGTGCAAGTTGATACTGCACTCCGTAGGCGGTTTGGATTCATTGAGCTTATGCCGGATTTATCCCTAGTTAAGAATGAAAAGTATAAAAAAATTCTAAGAAACTTAAACAAGAAGATTCTAGATGAGAAGATGCGCGACAAGCAAATCGGCCATTCATACTTTATGAATTTAAAAAATGACGAGGAGTTGCAGTTTTCATTCAAGTATAAGATCATTCCGCTATTGCAGGACTACTTTTACCATGACTACACAATTCTTGCAAAAATTCTGGGCAAAAAGATCATTAATGAAAGCGAGCAGCGGCTAAACGAAAAGTATTTTGAAGACAATGCTGGTTCGCGCAAGGATTTTGTCAGTGAACTAAGCGCAGCTTTGAAAGACAAGAAGAACGAACCTGAAGATACCGATTGAGAGTTATAACATTACGCGAGCACAAGACTTGGGAGCCAAATAAGGAGCAGGAAGAGCAAGTTGTAAAATGGCTAAAGAATCTCTCCAGTCGGGACAGGGGGATAATAGAGGAACTTCGTAAAGAAGGGTGTTTAGAGATAAATTTTGATCATGCTAATGAAAAACTGAAAATCAAAGCTAATCAATTCATTGGATCTGCTCAATTTGATGGATATGGTGATCTAGAAGATGGCTTCAGGATCAACATAATCCCAAAAATCTATCAGGAAGACACTAAGAACGTCTGTAAAAAAATAACTCAAATTATTAATTTTGCTGACGGAGTGTCTGAAGATGACATAATTGAAAGCCAGGACATATATTTTGAAGAAAACATCGAGCCAACCCTTGAAGACAACCTGAGTTACAGACTGGTCAGAGAATCTGACAAGATGCTGCGTAGGGGATTGCTCAAGTCATATGTGGTTCACACAGAGGAGACTTCAAGCCTTCGCGGAAAACTTCTTTTACAAAGGCAGATGATTAATGACGCGACACTTAAGCCACAGTTTTTTTGCGAGTACGATGAGCTTGAATACGATAACATAGACAACAGAATCATTTTGCAAGCTTTGATTTTATGCGAAAGGCAAACCAGAAACCCAGGTATTAAAATGAGGGCACTCAGGCTAAGAGAACAGTTTTCAAGCGTTGTTAGCGATGTAGACATAAATCAATTTGACATTGACCGAGCTACGAACAACTACACAAGGCAAAACGCGCATTACAAAAACATTCACAAGATATGTAAGCTAGTTTTGAAACATTCTGGAATTTCTAATTTCTTCCACGGAAACTATTCTCTTATAGAGCCAATTTTTGTAGATATGAACAAGAAGTTTGAACTTTTTGTGGAAAGACTTTTCAAAAAATATCATGGAAAAGGAAAACGTATACTTGTCCAAAAAACAGAGCCCGGATGGGAAGTGGATGGTGATAGAATGAAGGAGATTATACCTGACATTGTTTTGATGGATGGAACAAATGTAGTTGAAATCATAGACGTCAAATACAAACCAGTATTACATGAAAGTGATCTCTATCAGATTGGATTTTACTTGCATGAGTATGGTAAAAAACAAAAGCCTTTGGAAAAAGGTTTTGCCGTACTGCCAAAATATGATGAAGCCAAAGGTGGTGAAATAATACATCATAATTCCACAAACAAGTACATTGCGACGAAAACAAGAATTAAGATCCATGAAAAGCGAATCGATGTAGACGATTTTTTGAAATTTATGAAAATTAAAGACGAGCAGAAACGTAAAGAAAAGCTGCGGGAACAAGTAAGAGAGTTAATCACAGAGAATAAGTCTAGAAAGAAAAAAGTTCTGTTTGAATAGATGAAGAGAAGATTTGTTAGTACACACTAGGAAATACTAAGGAACACCGTGGTTACTGTTGTAATATTGTCAAGGAGATGTTGGTGCACATTAGGAAATGTTTAGGAACAAAAAACTATAAAACAATCTTAAATTATGTTCACATGTAAAATGAAAAAAATAATCGAAAAAATAAAAAAAATATTAAGCCGTAAAAAATTAACAAAACAAGAACGACTAATAAAAAAATTTGAACACTTGGGAATAGATTCTAGAAGTGAAGAAGGAAAGCAACTACAAATATTGTTTGAAAAAACACGGACCAGGAAAAGTAACCGAATTAACCCCGAACTACGAAAATTGAAGAAAAGCATGGAAAAAGGCTATATGCCTCCAGAGGATTATGCCTTGAGAAAAAACTCGAAAAAAATCCTGGATTAGAGTTCCAAATCTAGCATTTTGACGCTTCTGAGAGCA
>JACAST010000067.1 GCA_013390765.1 Marine Group I thaumarchaeote
CCTATGGCAACTATGGTTATTCCTGCTACAGTTTCAGATATTCCAATGCCTTGTGCAATCGATATTACATTTTCAACTGTAACAACTCCTCCAAGATATAGAAGCCCAGAACCAATAGCAACTAACCCTACTGCTCGTGGAACAGATGATTTTTGTGTTGATGGATCTTCTTCCTGCTTCCGTTCTTTTTTAGCCCTTGAAAGTGTGTAAACTGTAAACGCAATCAAGCCAGCAATTAACAAAATTCCATCATACTGTGAGATTTCTCCATCCACGGATATTGCAACCAAAAGTAACATAACGCCAATCATAATTGGAACTTCTTTTCTTGTAGTTGCCTTGCTTACTACCAAAGGAGAGATGATTGCGGATATGCCAATTACCATTCCTACGTTACTGATGTTGCTTCCAACTATATTGCCCAAGATTAGATCTGTATGCAAGCCTACTGCAGCAGCCACACTTGCGGCCATCTCAGGGGTTGATGTTCCATATGCTACAACCGTTAAACCGATTACCATTTGACTAATCCTAAGTTTTTTGGCAATAGCTACACCTCCGTTTACTAACCAATTGCCTCCAAAACATAGCATCACAAGACCCACAATGGTTAGCAATGCATTAATGGCGATTTCCACGTGGAATATTGAAATTGGTTTGTTTAAAACAGGTGTTTTACTGAAATTTTACACTTGAAACAATCAATCTAGATCTCAGTCAGCAACTAGCTTAAGATATGTCTAAGAGAGCTCAAAAAAAACTCACGTTAAGATTAATAAGGTAATTTACGGTATAATACCGTAATGAGATCTAGATTGACTTATGTTCCTATTGATGTGGCAGACCAATTTAATGACTTCATAATAAAAAGAGAGGAGCAAGTATTGGATGCGGTAAAAGCTAGAACACGTGACTACAGTACTCTATCATTGCTTAAGCTGCTATACCAACTTCGCAATAATTCCATGACATTTTCTGATTTGTATAACAAATCAAAAATTAGGATGAAAAAATCTTTCCTAAACTATCTGCATCTCTGTCTTAACTACAAATTTATTACAAAAAAACCAGTCGGTCCAAATGTCATTTACTCTATTACAGAAAATGGTAGCACTATGCTTGATCTGTTTATGAAAAATCATGACTAGTAATATAATTCAGTAAAAGAATAATTAACCAATAAAAATTTAACAAAGTGTGCAGGATAGATTATCTTCAGATGAACAAGTATATGAAATCAAAAAAACTGTTTTAAAGAGCCCAGTAATCTTTGCGGGATTCGTAGGTGCTGGTCTTGTTGGTCCATTAGCTATAGGTTACATGATTGATAAACTGAAAATGAAAGAGATCGGATACATTAGATCAAGACATCTGCCCCCATCAACTGTTTTCATGCAAGGACGACTGAGACACCCCTTCCGTTTACACTCAAACAAGGATGGGACAATCTGTGGAATAATATGCGAAATTACACTGCGAATGGAAGGACTGTACGACATTATTTCTACAATTTTAGATTGGGCAGAAAAAAAGGGTTCACATGAAATTGTAATTCTAGACGGTGTTGCCAGTGCATCTCATGACAATAAAGCCTTTTGTGCAGCAGAGGAAGACCTCTGTCGTGTTATGGAAGATAATGATATTAGCATGATACCTCAGGGATTTATTACCGGTGTTGCAGGCGGATTGTTAAATGAATGTTTAGTGCGAAAAATTCAAGGAGTTACTTTATTGGTAAAAGCAAACGACAAAGGACCTGATCCACTTGCGGCAGCTACTTTGGTAGAGGCTGTCAATAGAGCATATGATATGAATATTGACACAACCAGCCTTAGAAAAGAGAAAAACCGAATAGGTGTAGATTTTAAAGAACTTTCAGACAAATATACCGAGCATAGAAAAATAGACTCTAACATGTACATGTAGTATGATGAAATTCTTTATTCAAAAAAACGAGGTAAAAACATAGTGACTACTTACAAAAAAGCAGGTGTAGACATTACTGGGATTAAAAAAAGCCATAGTGCGATTGGACAAATTATATCATCAACCCACAACCTTCAAAAATTAGCTAAAGTAGCACATGGCTTTGGTCATTATGCGGGAATAGTTGAAATACCTGGGAATAAATTTCTGGCTATACATACGGACGGAGTAGGTACAAAGATTCTAATCGCAAACATGCTGAAAAAATATGATACTATAGGCATAGATTGTATCGCAATGAATGTAAATGATATAATTTGTGTTGGTGCAACACCAATTTCATTTGTCGACTATATAGCTGCGAATAAAAACAATCAGCATGTTTTCAAAAAAGTAGTTAAGGGACTTGTAAATGGTGCAAGACATGCACAAGTACCAATTATTGGTGGAGAAACTGCCATCATGCCGGATCTGTTTTCAGGGAATAGTTTTGCTATGGATTTGGCCGGTACTGTTGTGGGAATTCTTTCAAAAAAGGAGATGATGCTTGGAAAGTCAATTAAATCTGGAGACGCAATAATAGGGATAAAAAGCAGTGGGCTTCATTCTAATGGATTTTCACTTGCAAGAAGTGTATTATTATCGAAATACAGGATAAATGATAGAGTAAATGGAGTAGGGCATCTTGGAAGAGCAATGCTAAAACCTACGGAGATTTATGTCAAGCCAGTACTCGAAGCGTTGGCAAAATGCCAAATTCATGGACTTGCACATATTACTGGTGGCTCGTTCACCAAACTCTTACGATTAAAAAACATTGGATATGATTTGGATAATCTTCCAAAAACACCTCCGCTTATGCAATTGATTCAAGATTGTGGTGTTAAAAGCAAGGAAATGTACAGTACATTTAACATGGGAATAGGATTTTGTATTGTTTCGCCAAAAAATAACGTGACAAAAATTCAAAATATTTTTAAAAAATACAAATTATCGTCCTATGAAATAGGAAAAATAATTAGTAAAAAGGGTGTTTTTATTAATTCCAAAAAAATTGCATAATCTGTTTACCCAATTTGAAATATATTTTCACTAAATACTGCCATATATAGGAAAAATTCCATATTTACTAAATGGATGTAGAGATCGCTTCTCATTTCTCAATGAGAGGCTTGGTAATTGGAATGGTAGCACTTGTAGTGCTGAATGTTATGTTGTTCACGCTTCCAGAGTATGTTGGATTAGAACTTACCATTACAATGATGGCAACTTTAGGCGTCTTGATTGGCATGTATGTTATTTTGATCACGGAAGTGATCCACAGGACTGCTCTTGCTTTATTTGGCGCACTTGTGATGCTCATTGTTCTATTTTCTACTGGGGTACTTGACACGCATGACAGTGTAGACTTTGTAATCGGTGCGATTGACTTCAACACAATTGGGCTGCTCTTAGGAATGATGGTGATTGTTGGAAT
>JACAST010000049.1 GCA_013390765.1 Marine Group I thaumarchaeote
TTGTTAGAAAAAGATTGGGATATTGATCCAATATTAAGAGAATTCACTTTAGGCAAAGTTACTGATGTCTCTGATTATACCATTAAAGTAAAAGATGTAATCTTTCATGTACCCTATCTTAATTCTAAAAAGAAATACATCTTATGGAAATGCTATTGGCCTGACTGTCACAACTGTTGTGATAGACAAGGAAGACTTCCGTTAACCTCTGATGATCTAATTACTATTGGAAAAGGTTTGAAGTATCAAAACACTTCAGACTTTGTAAAAAACGAAACTCTTACTGTAACCTATCAAGAACCAGGACCATCAGGACAAATGACAACAATGACTACAATTAATCTAAAAAGAAAGAAAGATGAAACTGAAGCAGATGATGGAACACACATCTCATGTAGATTTTTAGATAATGAGGGGGACTGTAGCATGCATCCTGACAGACCTGGAGTATGCTATCTTTACCCATTTAGTACTTGGCTAGAAAATGAAAAAGGAAAAGCCCGTGTCCATGCAACTTTTCAGTTTACGGGTGATTGTCCAGGATTTTATCTTGCCGATACTTTAGATCCTATGAAGGAAGAGTTCAAGGAATATTCTAAAATTATTTACGATTACAATATGGCTTCTAATCGTACAAATAGAGACGGACTTGGTTCAGTTAGTTTTAGTTAGGCTTTAGCCACTTTCATTAAATTACTAATCTTGATATCCATTCCAAATCGCTTTTCATGCTTTTTCATGTATAGAAATATTGCAATAAAGTCTGGTAATGCCCTGAAGAAATTAAAGTCCTTGTGGATTTTTTTTCTAACGAAATTAAAGACCTTAGCATATACCTTGAAGTGTTTATCAACTGCCTTTTCATATGCTGCAAAGTCATGCATGTTATCAAGGAAAATATCAACGCACTGCATAGATGGAATGATTCCCTCGCCTAACATTGCAAAGACTGTTCCAATTGATTCTCCAACACCAACTACTTTTCCTGAATAGAATGGTTTGCATCTATCAGGCGTGGCCAATCTAATTGGACGTCCTTTGGTTTGGATAACTTTGCCTCCATATTTTTTCAAGAACTCATCAGTGACTTTGACGTGGTTCTTTTTGTAATCACCAGCTCCAATATGTGCCCACTTTTCACCTAATGGAAAATACCAAAAGTATCCAGACATTCCTGGAAATGGTTCCAAGTAAAAGTCATCAAATGGTACGCCGTTTTCATATTCAACTTTGTACTCGTATGTTGGCAAGAAGAAATCTTCTTTTAGTTTTGGTAGATAAATTCTATGAAATCCTGTACAATCAATTATCATGTCGTATTCTTTTTCTAACTCTTCAAGCTTTGGTGCTGTTCCATAAAGTACCTTAGAATCTTTGATAAAATCTTTGATTAATCCTAATTTGTTATACGTGCACAATCCATGCAGTCCGATATCAAACTTTACACCATTCCCCATCTTGACTTTCATAGTTTTACCATCATGGATTAGAAAATCCGCAAAATCTCTGCCAGTCTTTTCACAAAACACTTCTAGCTCTGACTTTATCGTCCCCCAAGCGCAGATAGAGTCATGTCTCTCTTCTACCATTCTCTCATATCCTACTACTTCATGTTCAGAATCCTTCAGTCTGGCCATTAAATAAGATCCTGCTACTCCCATTCCCATAACTGCTATCTTCATGATATTTTGCGATTAATTCATACCTAATAAAAATACATTCAGTAAGTAAACCAAAAGTTTAGTTACCCACGAGGAAAAATGTACAGAGTGTTGATTACTAGATTTAACAAAATTTTCATTATTACTGCAATGTCATTATTTCTCGTAACTTCATTAGGATCTGAGGCTTTTGGTTATGGTGCTCCTCCAGTACAAAGCAGTGCTAACAACTACACTGTAGAGATATACTCTGATAAAGAATCATACACTCTTGGAGAAACAATAACATTTTCTGGAAATGTCAACAAGTATGACGAAGACAGAAATTTACGGATTTCAATCTTTGATTCTAATAACAACTTTATTTCAACTAAGAAAACTCCAGTCAATATTGATGGTACATTCTCACATACTATAACACTAAATGAGAAATTCTCTGATGGGAAATATATTGTTAAAGCTCAGTATGGCAGTTCTCAGGCAACAGTAAAAAAAATGTCATTTGTGATAAGTTCCAATGACACATCTATGGAACAAAAATTACCTTCCACTGCTAAAGTTCCTGATTGGATTAAATTCACTTCAGGCGTTTGGGTAGATGGAAACTCTTCAGATAATGAATTTATCAATGCAATTCAGTTCCTTATTGCAGATAAAATTATTGTACTTCCTCCAACCGCACAAGGTTCTGATATGGCATCTAATGAAATTCCATCTTGGATTAAATTCACTACCGGTGTTTGGGTAGATGGAAACTCTTCAGATAGTGAATTTATTAGCGCACTTCAATTCTTGATCAAAGAAGGAATTATGAAGATATCAAACTAGAAATAATTTTAATTTAATTGGAAAAATATCTGGAAAAAAGAACTTGAGTATGATTATTTAGGCTCCGAATCTTGTTACATTTAGAAGAATTAAACACATGGTTCTAATAGTACCTAAAAAGCACTTTAGATCTGATATGAAGTATCTATGTAGAACCTGTAAGAAAGAATGTGATGATATTCCAACACATATGATGAAAGTGCACAAATTTTCAAAATCAATTATAGATTCACAACTCAAATCAAACCCAAATACTTTTAAAAATGCATTTGAAGTGTTATAAAAATAACAGAACAAAATGCAAGCAAATCTTGTAAAAAATAATCTAGAATCTATTGTCTCCTCAACTGAGTGGTATTCCCTGAATCAGTTTCTATATGAAATTAAACAGATTGACTCTCCATGTGTGTCTGTCTACTATCCATATGGTAAAGGAACCGAGACCATCTCTTTGCTACAAGAAACAAAGAGAAAGGAGTCATTTGAAATAATTGAATCAGAGATTGAAAAAAGAATCACACACCTTAGGAAGAGTCCTTCCTCGGCAGGCAAGTTTGCAAAGACTCTATGTATTTTTGGATGGATAAAGAACGGCAAAGTACACACCAAAGAGATTGGAACCTCAAAGAGACTTCCCTACATCTACATGGCAAGCAAGAGACCATACATCAAGCCATTCCGTGATATTCTAAAAACTAATCATGATGTTTTACTAGTAACGCTTGATCAAAAATCTGCAAGAATACAGAAATTTCATGGCAGTCAAATTATTCAAGAAGCTAAGCTTCGAATTGATCTACGAAGTAGACATAGAAAAGGAGGACAAAGTCAAGGGAGATTCCTAAGGGCAAGACAAACAAAGATTCATGTTTTTTTTAAGAAAGTTGCAACCAAAGTCAGAAACATGGATTCTAATTCTGAATTAATACTGTTAGGTGGAATAGGTCCTGCAAAGACAGAATTTTATAGTGAGCTAGACTCTGAGTTGGTAAAAAAATGTAGATTTGTTAAAGACTTGTCTTTCTCTACTCCCATTACTGATATCCATAAGAAGATAATCCATCACTTGTACCAGCATAGAAGAATACATGTCACTCAAATAATTGAGAAATACGAGAAACTATTCAAAGAAGGACTAACTGCAAAAAGAAATGATGTAATCTACAAGGCATTGGAGATTGGAGCAGTAGATGTGCTAATCGTTTCTGCAAACTATCACACCAACTCTCAATTCAAAAGTATAATGAAGATGCTAGAGATTGCTAGGAACAACTCCACTAGAATAGAGTTTGCTGTTTCTCCAAAAATAATTACAAAGCTAGACCTTCATAATTCAGTTCTAGCCATACTTCGATACAGAATAAAATAATTCCTTCAGTACCTTGAACACAGATATTTTGTGATTAATTGTTTTCTTCAGTTTAGTTAGGATATGAACAAGACTTGTAATGCCGGGGGCGGGTTTCGAACCCGCGACCTCCAGATTATGAGTATTGCCTTAGTTGGAGAACCGCTAGAGTTTACCAAATGAACTGGCACTCTAACCAGGCTGAGCTACCCCGGCATGTATATGTCTGAAAAATTTGGGAAATTAAATGATTCTAAAATGTTTCAGATTTTTATTTTAGATTCTTCCACTCTGTGTTCTCATTCTTTACCCAAAGGAATTTCTTTTGTAATGCAGCTGTATACAATTTTTCCCATTCTACACCTACCTCATCAGTCCATGCCTTGATAACCCTAGGATCTATGTAATTTCTCAAAGATGTTCCAAGATTGTAATCTCTGGTTTTTTCAGATAAATCAATTTGTAGCTTTAACTTTTCTACTCTTTCTTTGTGTTTCTGTTTTTGCTTTTTGATTTGTTCATTTAATGTCTTGATTCTTTTCTCTTTACTCTTTTTTTGAGTTTCAGTCTTTGGTAGACTTGATTCCACTTTTTTGAGAGCCTCTTGAGTTTTCTTCGAAGGCTGATCTTTTTCAGCATTTTTGATGGTATCTCGCTTCTTTTCTAATACTTGGTCAAATGTCTTTGGAATGGTTCTCTTATGATTACACATTTTGGCAGCCTCAAGGTTTGCCATTTTTGCATGGTATAATTTCTCGTTTGCTGTTTTTCCTTTAATGTTGTCATGTTCCACAAGATAGTCTTTGACAACTGTTGTTGCTTGGTATGTTCTAAACACTTTGGCAGTTAATCCCTTTACAATTCCTGAAAAATATTTGTTCACATCTCTCGATGTAATATTGTGGAAAATCTCCTCATTTGGTTTTTTCTTTTCAATTAATTTTTTGAGATTTTCTTGAAATTGTTTATCGTCACCAACTGCCTTTAGAGTCTCTTGCCATCTTACACAGTCTTTTCCCAAAAAGTCAAACTCTATTGCATCTGAAGTAATTTTGATGTGTTCTTTTCTTAGAGTTGTAGCACCTACAGTGTCTGCTTCGTCAGGATCTTTTTCGTCTCCAACTCTCATTGCAGTTCTATAAATCAAATAACACGCAGTAGCAACATTACTCTTTTTAGGATCTTTCATATCTTTGACCATTGCTTTTTTAATTTTTTCAATTTCTTTTTCAAGCTTGACAGCTTTTTCGTACTTTTCTTTATCTCTGCCTTGTTTTAGGTCGGAACTATCTGCAAGCCACACATACTTTCTTTTCTGTGTAAGAAAATCCATCCAACTGGCTAGCCACATTGAATCATAATCATGCACAATTTTTCCCCATTCCCCTTTCATCGATTTCTTTGCTTCTTTATCCATATTCAGAGTAACATCTTTTGCAGTAACACGAAGTTTCCATTTTCCTCTGAGTGGATGCTCT
>JACAST010000036.1 GCA_013390765.1 Marine Group I thaumarchaeote
CAGTTTTTCTTTTTTCATGTAGTCGCCTTTCATGGTGTCAATCTCATCAGCAGACATAAAAATAAATGGTCAGGATTAAGATAAGGTTTCTTTGATTTTTTCTAGTAATTCCTTTTGATTTAGAATATATTTGATCGCTAAATCATTCAAGTCAGGGTCTTTATCACATTCTTTGAGTATTGAACGAGTTAACTCAAGCAAGTCATCAATCATACCCAAAGTATTTTGAATTTTCATTCTAGAACTTTTAGCCTTTAACGTTTCATTATCAAGATTATTTGTCATTTTATCATATTTGCCCATAAAAAAATAGAAAGGTCAGGAAGTACAAAAATCAGCTAGTTCCTCTAGATTCTAGCTAACGACCTGAGCTTCTTCCTGCTGTTTTTCCTATTTTTTTCTTTTTGTTTTTGTGTGTTCCCACAAACATCATTCAATATACTTTATCTTAAAAATTATGTAAGCCTGAAAACTCGTTTTTAATTATCTGCTCTGACGTGCAAGTTTGTTTTGTCTTTCCAAGTTTAACATTCTCTTTCTTTTTTTCCCTATTCCCATAATATCCGAAGATCTGAGTTCATCTTAAGAATTGTGGATATTCAGACCACATAGAAAATAAAATATGTTGCAATGGCGACTACGAAACCAATTTCAAATAGAATAAGTGCCTTGCTCCATAACTTCACAATAATACTCTAAGATTGTCTCATCTTAAGAATTGTGGATATTCTGGAATAAACCAATCGCAAAGATCAACCAAACATTCCATTTGTTGTGGTAATGAATTCAAGTTTTACAAAAAAAGATTTGAAGATGGTCTAGTCATTTGTTATGAATGTGATCCTAGCGAATACTAAGAATACTAATTATAATCTAAATTATAATTTATTGCATGGGTCAGCTAATAAATTGCAAAATTTGTGGAAGGGAATTTGAATCAGAAGAAGTATTAAAAAAACATGAACCGAGATGTACTTTCAGTCGTCGGAAATACTATAAAGAAAGAAGAAGATGAAATGGATTATTATCATAAATTACTTTTGACAGGAATAATCAGTACAGAAATTATGATTAGTCACTTGATAATTTCTCATTGATACATAAATTCAAGTACGTTTTAGTATCTTTGAGTGTGTAAGCCTGAAAGCTCTTAGAGTGTGTAACGCTGAAAACTCGTTTTTAATTATAGTGTACTTTGTTATCATTTACCTTATCTAGAGGTGTAGTAATTGTTCTATCTGAGCCTTTACAATAATTTTTTCCTTTGTAATGCTTGTGGATTTTAATTTTAAGCATCTTGATACTATCTATCCCATACGCTCCATGATGATCTGACATTTCTTCACTAACAATATGACAAAATATAGAAACTTTACACCATTTACACATTATTTTCATTTTATTCTCTTTCATGCCGTTTCTGTGAAAATTAGTTTTAATTAGTATTCTTTATCTTAAAAATTGTGGATATTCAGGAATAAACCAATCGCAAAGATCAACCAAACATTCCATTTGTTGTATTCTTTTGTTTAAATTATGAAAAGGTGTAATTGTTTAATTTTTAAAATGTGAAAACTATCTCCAATTATTCTTTTTTTGTTCACATTTGGGACATTTCAGGCCGTTAATTTTATCTCCGCAAATCTTACAATGCATAGTAAATCCTAGTACAGCATATTTTGAAGTCTTTGAATATTTGTAAATTAAAATTATGACAAATAAAATTCCAATCGCCGCAGCGGCAAGCCATAGTAACATAGAATCATTATAATAATCTAGTATTTATTTAAAATCGTAAATGTCTGACATGGGTCATTCCACTACTTGAATGAGTTCTTTAAGATTTCTTCTTGTTTTTGGGGGTCTACGTTTTTCTGGATAACCAATACATAGAATGGAGGATGGTTTCAAATCTGTACCCAAAATAGATTTGACCTTTTCTTCATTAATCATTCCAATCCAGATTGAACTTAAGCCCAAACCAGATGCAGCAAGCAACGAAAACCCGGCAGCCAAAGTGGCATCTTGGATTGAAAACTTTTCTAAAATTTCTGGAGGAAAATTCATCTTTACTCTTGATGGGTCCATACAAAACACCAAGACAACTGGTGCGTTTACATAAGGTTGGTTGTTTGCTGCCTCAACAAGTGCTTCTTTGGCTTTTTGGTTTTTGATATAAAATACCTTAAACCCTTGAAAGTTTCCAGCTGTAGGTGCAGTATCGGCTGCTGCTAAAATTTTGTCAACCATCCAACCCTCTATCCTAGTTTTTGTAAATTTTCTTGTTGAACGTCTTGTTGCAAATATTCTATACAGGTCTGATTGTGAAAGGTCATGTGAAGTTTTTTTTGATTTTGATGCTAAAATCGCTTCAAGAAGTGATATTTGAGTAGGTTTTGTCTCATCAACTTTTTTTGGTTCATCATATTTGCGAATTGTGATAGATGGATAGTACTCCTTTGGGTTGATATGGATATACTGCGGTATGTGTGGAATTTTTGCATAGTCTAGAACATGTTTTTGCAGGTCAGCTGTCTTAACCTCAAGCAAGTCATGGTCTTTCAAATTAAATTCTGTGACATCTAAATTTACCATTATACGACTAACTTGATCCTCAAGCTCAACCTCACCAGCCGAGTCCCCTTTTAAGAGGTCAATTAATTGTTCGAGTTCTTTTTTGTTTAGTATGATGGTTTCTAAATCATCTTCCTCAACACCTTTCCAAACTAATCTGCAACCATCTTTTGATGTGTATGATGACTCAATTTTTGAAAACTGCATTAAGCTCATAATATGAAAAACCTCATAAAAAAGTAGGGTGGTTTACTGGACTAAGCCAGCAGTAATCTAAATATGTAATAAAGCCATGAGGGTTGAATTTGTCTGCTGTTTGGTACTAGGATGGGAGTTTTATTTTACATCCACCCTCGTGCAGATTCATTCTTTACGCACTCCCCCACAGCTATTTAGAAAAATCAATTACCACATATAATCTTAGTAATTGGTTTTTACTTCAAACCAATTAAAAATATGAATCGTCATGTATAGTCTCTATGTAAGTGGCCGTGCTGATGTGTTGGTCTATTAGTAATGGCATGCTCATCACTCGCCGAAGCTTGTGATCTACACATCCATCCTATCAACGCAGTCTTCTTCTGCGAACCTTCATCTTACGAAAGGCTGTCTTGTCTCGGGATGGATTTCGTGCTTAGATGCTTTCAGCACTTACTCCAAATGGCTTAGCTGCCCGGCCTGCCTTATCAGACAACCGGTAGACCAGTGGCCACGTTGCTCTGTTCCTCTCGTACTGAGAGCAACTTCCCCTCAGACAGCCGCGCTTCCATCAGGCAGAGACCGACCTGTCTCACGACGGTCTAAACCCAGCTCATGTTCCCTTTTAATAGGCGAGCAGCCTCACCCTTGGCCCCTGCTGCAGGACCAGGATAGGAAAAGCCGACATCGAGGTACCAAACCGCGGGGTCGATAGGAGCTCTCGCCCGCGACGAGCCTGTTATCCCTGGGGTAATTTTTCTGTCACCTCCGGGCCCCAATAGTGGGCACACGAAGGATCGCTAAGCCAGACTTTCGTCTCAGAATTCCGTGCGTTTGGAAATCCTGTCAGTCTAGTTTTTGGCTTTGCCCTCTTCAACGGATTTCTGACCCGTTTGAACTAAACTTTGGGCCCCTTTGATATCTTTTCAAAGGGGTGCCGCCCCAGCCGAACTGCCTACCAGCACCTGTTTCTGATTTGCATCAGATAAGAAGTACTGCAAGAATAATCTGGTGTTACATCGTCGCTTCACTGAATTCCCAAAGAAATTCAGGCATGGCTACCAGATACACTATGTAATCCTTACTATACTACAAGCACAAGCTGCAGTAAAACTCCACGGGGTCTTCTCTCCCCGATGGAAGATGATGGACTGTTCGTCCACCTTATGTGGCTTCACCGGGTTGTAGGCGGGGACAGTGGGGCTCTCGTTGTTCCATTCATGCGCGTCGGAACTTACCCGACAAGGCATTTGGCTACCTTAAGAGAGTCAGAGTTACTCCCGGCGTTAACAGGCCCTTAGCTCGGTTGAACCCAAGTTTTAGGTACCTGCACCGGCCAGGATTCAGTGACTATACAAATCCTTTCGGACTAGCAGTCACCTGTGTTTTTATTAAACAGTCGGAACCCCCTAGTCATTGCAACCTGCTGTCCCAATTCCTCATTAAAACAGCAGGCATCCCTTATACCGAAGCTACAGGACTAATTTGCCGAATTCCCTCGCCATACGGTATACCCGTAGCACCTTAGCTTTCTAAGCCAGCGCACCTGTGTCGGTTCTCGGTACGATCATTACAAACACTTTCTATACGAGCTTTCAAGGTCTCCTGGATTTGGGAAAACTCTGCTAACGCAAAGCCATTCCTGCCTCGAATCAGTTCTCGTCATTACGACACTCCCCGAATCTTGAGCAGTTAGATAAAACGATGGTTCTACATTCCCTATCTAGAAGCAAATCATATAGATAATAACGTGTTTGCAAGGTACTGGAATATTAACCAGTTTCCCATTCAAATTACTCTGTTGAGGTAATTTTTAGGATCGACTAACTCCAGGCTGATAGCGCATTGCCTGGAAACCCTTGCGCTTGCGGTGGTAGAGGTTCTCACTCTACTATGCTGTTACTGCCACCAGGATCTGCAATAGAAATCGGTCCACAGGACATCACTGCCCTGCTTCGACCCAATCACTACGCCAACCTACCATGACTTGTAAATTAACAAGTATCTAAAGTATCGGTACTTTGCTTTAGCCCCGTCCGTTTTCGGGGCGCTCACACTCGGCAGGTAAGTTGTTACACACTTTTTAAAGGATAGCTGCTTCTGAGCTTACCTCCCTGCTGTCTTGGCGCGAACACGCCCTTTAGCTTGACACTTAGCAAAAATTTGGGGACCTTAACTTTAGTCTGGGTTAAACCCCTTTCGGTCGTGAACCTTACGTCACACGAACCCGTCTCCCTGCTTCTACAATGCATATCCATTCGGAGTTTGAAATGAAGGCGAGAAATTTCTTTCCCATACCAAAAGATCAGTGCTCTACAGGATACGCTATCTCCACAGAGGACGCCCTGCGAGACGCTTCGGTTGGAACTAGCGATCGCCAGTCTAGATTGGTTCTTGACCCCTATTCCCAAGTCACACAAACGATTTGCACGTCAGAACTGCTACAGCCTTCCAGCGGGCTTTCGCCCACCTTCAGCTTGCTCAGGAATAGATCGACTGGCTTCTAGCCTTACCGCCATGACTCAACGCACTTTCACACGCTTCTCCTCACAAAAGTTGCGAGAACTCGGTTTCCCTTCGCCTTCACCTTTAAGGGCTTAGACTTGCCATGACAATAAGCTCCCTGGCCCGTGTTTCGAGACGGAACGCATGACACTGATGATTTGACCTTCAAACCTTTAGCTCTATTGCTAGAACCTCCAGTATGAAAAAATCACCTTTCATGCCATGCACGTCTGTAACCAGTAAGTTTCATGCGCTTTTCAGCCCCCTTCCGGGGTTCTTTTCAGCTTTCCCTCACGGTACTAGTTCACTATCGGTCTTGAGAAATATTTAGCCTAAGATACTACTTTCACCTATATTCACTGCCCACTGCCAAGGACAGCTACTCGGGTCATGATAAGATCCTATACTACTTCGCTTACGGGGGTATCACCCACTTCGCCGGTACGTTCCAGAACACTTCAGCTGTATTCTAGGATCGTAATATCATAACCAAAACACCACATCTCTGATATGTTACCATAACAGATTCAGTTTGGGCTGTTTCCGTTTCGTTCGCCACTACTTGGGAAATCTCAATTGATTTCTTTTCCTCGTCGTACTAAGATGCTTCAATTCCGACGGTTCGATCTCCGCTGCCATTGCAACGGAGTGTTTAAAAAACAAGATTCTCATTCGGACATCCCGGGATCAAAGGTCGCGTGCGCCTACCCCGGGCTTATCGCAGCTTGCCACGTCCTTCATCTCTCCTCAAGCCTAGCAATCCACTTACTGGCGTCTTTACACCAGCATATACGGCCACATAATACACGACTATACATGACGATCATCGCAAGCCCCCGGTGGAGACCCGCTACATCCTTCATACATCATTTTCGTGATGTATTGCATCGATGGTAATGCAAAGATTATGTGCTGTCCGTAATTCTTTCTAAGGAGGTGATCCGTCCGCAGGTTCCCCTACGGACACCTTGTTACGACTTTTCCCTTGTCGCTTACCTCAAGTTCGATAATGCCAATTAAACATCACCTCGCTAAAAGCAAACTTCAATGAAACGACGGGCGGTGTGTGCAAGGAGCAGGGACGTATTCACCGCGCGGTAATGACACGCGGTTACTAGGGATTCCATATTCGTGAGGGCGAGTTACAGCCCTCAGTCATAACTGTGGTAGCGTTTAGAGATTGCCACTCTCTTTCGAGTTTGGAACTCATTGTCACTACCATTGCAGCCCGCGTGTGGCCCCAGAGTTTCGGGGCATACTGACCTGCCGTAGCCCCTTCCTTCCTCCGTTTTAACAACGGCAGTCCCGCTAATTCGCTCCACTATTCCTGAGAATAATGATAGCAACTAGCGGCAGGGATCTCGCTCGTTACCTGACTTAACAGGACATCTCACGGCACGAGCTGGCGACGGCCATGCACCACCTCTCAGCTTGTCTGGTAAAGTCTTCAGCTTGACCTTCATTCTGCTGTCTCTCCGGGTAAGATTTCTGGCGTTGACTCCAATTGAACCGCAGGCTTCACCCCTTGTGGTGCTCCCCCGCCAATTCCTTTAAGTTTCATACTTGCGTACGTACTTCCCAGGCGGCAGACTTAACGGCTTCCCTGAGACACTGCAATGGCTATTATGCCAATGCATCATCTAGTCTGCATCGTTTACAGCTGGGACTACCCGGGTATCTAATCCGGTTTGCTCCCCCAGCTTTCATCCCTCACCGTCGAACGTGTTCTGGTAGACCGCCTTCGCCACAGGTGGTCATCAATAGATCAAAGGATTTTACCCCTACCTACTGAGTACCGTCTACCTCTCCCACTCCCTAGCTATGCAGTATTTTCGGCAGCCCATGCGTTGAGCACATGGATTTAACCGAAAACTTACAAAGCCGGCTACGGATGCTTTAGGCCCAATAATCATCCTGACCACTTGAGGTGCTGGTTTTACCGCGGCGGCTGACACCAGAACTTGCCCACCCCTTATTCACCAGCGGTTTTACGACTGGCAAAAGATTTCTTTAGCAGAAATCACTCGGATTAACCTTGTCGTGCTTTCGCACATTGCAAAGTTTTCTCGCCTGCTGCGCCCCATAGGGCCTGGGTCCGTGTCTCAGTACCCATCTCCGGGCTTCTCCTCTCAGAGCCCGTACCTGTAATCGCCTTGGTGGGCCATTACCTCACCAACAAGCTGATAGGCCGCAGTCCCATCCTATGGCGACGAATCATTTTAACCATAAACCATTCCAGGCATTATGATCTATCAAGAATTATGCTCAGTTTCCCGAGATTATTCTCGTCCATAGGGTAGGTTGACTACGTGTTACTGAGCCGTATGCCTTGCATTACTGCAAAGACTCGCATGGCTTAGTATCAATCCGATAGCAGTCAGGTCCGGCAGGATCAACCGGATTCTGAATCTTAGAAGTAAATAATTTGTATTATTATTGGAATTAACGGAATGCACATAATCTTCACATTTCAGATTTGATCATTTGGTCAAATCTACATTTTGTATGCGTAACTGGAGGCCTGTAAATCATAAAATGGCTCACTGCCATACTTCATTACAAGCGCCGCACTTGATGTTACGTATGCGAAAACTTTGGCATAAAATGTACTTATAAACCGTACAAAAATTAAACAGAAAATACACAGATTATCGATCAATAATATATTCAATATAAAAGGATGATTAAGAATGAAAGATAGCATAAAAATTT
>JACAST010000037.1 GCA_013390765.1 Marine Group I thaumarchaeote
ACTTACTCAGTGAGTTATTACTGGACTCTTTTCCAGTACTTATAATCATAGTTTTATGTTTTCCAATATCTTTTGCTGCATTAGTTCCAAATGATTTTGATATGGAAGCTGTAGATGATGGATGTCCTACTGCTAAATCATACATGCCATTTGAATTTGCAATGATCTCAATTGCAAGTATATCAAATTTTTCAGAAAATTTTCTCGCGATTTGAAAATTTTCTACATCTTGACCTGGTGAGGGCAAATCGCCTTTTCTTTTTTCATATGCTGAAAGCATTAATTCAGCACCAAATTTTTTTAATAATCTTGTGGATATGGTTTCATAACCAAACAATCCATCAAATTCCATTTCACCAATAAAAACTAATTTTGAGTTGGAATCTTCCACGTCAGAAAATTCAGATATAGAACTTTGTTCTGGAAGATAGTTTTTTATGTAATTCATTATTTTCCTGTCAGCCAAGATTTGTGGTTTAGGGATTGATTTTTGCTCATATCTTTCAAATAGAATTGATAATGTTTTTCTGACTGATTCTGATGTGTTGAGAACTACAAATTCTGTTGGTTTTGAAATATCTAATGATTCTAATTTTGATTTGATTTCAGAATCTGAGAGAGTTTTTCCCCCTGCATCGATTTTTTCTTCAAGATTTTCTGCTTTTATATCTAATACAACATCATTTGAGCCATAATTTAACCATATTTCGGGCATAATTTAGTCAAAAACACAAACCAAAATAAATCCAGTTAAGTTAAATTTGGTATGGGATTTGTAAAAGAGTTTACAACATTTTTGTACAAAAATGACATAATTAAATTTGGGAATTTTACGCTTACTAGTGGAAAAAATAGCTCATACTATATTGATCTTAGGTTAGTCCCTAGTTATCCTCATCAATTTAGAAAAATGATAAAAAATCTTCAAAATCTGATCATTGAAAAAACAGGTTTGGATAATTTTGATAGCTTGGCTTCTGTTCCAACAGGAGGTCTTGTAGTCACGTCTGCACTTGCAATTGAAATTGTTAAACCATTAATTTATGTTCGAAATAAACCCAAAGAATATGGCACCACAAAATCCATTGAGGGTAAAATATCTACAGGAATGAAAGTGGTGATGATAGATGATGTCGTGACCACCGGTACTTCTGTCTTAAATGGAATAAAGCAACTCAAAGAGGCTGGATTATCGATTTCAGATCTGTATGTTATCATAAACAGATTGGAAGGTGCGGATAAAGTATTGGGTGATATAGGAGTACAAATCCATCAACTAACTGACATAGTAGAAATTACAAATGTTCTTTTTCAAGAAAAATTAGTTAGTGAAGAAATTTTGAAAAAAATAAAAAATCAGGTTAACCAGAATTAACCATACAACATAAGATTTTTTTCTTCAAGAAGCGCATGTATGTTATGTACAGATTTATAAACATCACTTTCCTTTTTTGCTCCCGTACAAACCAGTTTGCCGGAAGCAAACAATAGTAGTACAGTTTTTGGATCTACCATTCTATGTATGAGCCCTGGGAACTGTTCAGGTTCATACATACTGTGTGGTAGCCTTCTTGCTGCATCCTCTAGGTGAATTTTTCCACCCAAACTACCAGAGGCAACTATGTTTTGGACTATGATTACTGCATCTTTTTTTATTTTGATCTTACCCTTACGGAGTTGTTTTACAACTGTCCTAACAGCCTTTATCGCCATAGCTTCAGACTTGCCACCAGTACAAACCATTTTTCCTGAACGAAAAATCAAAGTGGCAGTTTTTGGTGATTTTAATCTAAATACTAAACCTGGAAATTGATCAGGATGCCATTCTGTCTCTGGGAATTTTTTAGTGACATCTTTAAGATCAATTGCTTGATCAACTGATGCAGAAGCTACAACATTTTCAATGCTTACTATTGGTTTTGTCTGAGCCATGATGAGGCTGCATATATAGGTTTTATATACTACGCTAAAATTTTAGGCTGTACAAGTGATAAAAATTTGAAGTTTGGCGGCTCAGACAAATGCCTTTACATCATTTTTCAGATATAACTCTGATTCTTCATTGCAGCCAATAAAATTAACATTATGTTTGATTTAAAACTAATTGAAAGTCAAAGAAAAATTTTTAGAACAAAATGATGGGCCTGATGGGCTTCGATCCCGTGGCTCCCCGATTATGAGTCGGATACTCTACCAAGCTGAGTTACAGGCCCTATTCAAAATCAATTTTTCTCAGTAAAAAATGTTAGACTCTAACAATATTCTTCGAAACAGCTGTCCAATAGCAAGTTTTGAGAAGATATGGATTTTTTGGCAGCATAGATTATGTCGTTATCATGACCAGATGATTGTTCAATGATTTTCCGCCATGATGCGGTATGTCTAATATCAGCTTCTGTATGTTGCTTGAAATATTCAGTTGCGTTTTCACTTGTTATACCATAAAATTCCGCCAGACCGTCTAATTTGATTTGACTGATTTTCGGTATTTCCTTCTCAAATGCATACATTGCAGCGGAACCGCTTTCAAATGATGTCATAGTAGAAGACAATTCAGATATAGACTGATTTGTTTTCTTTAATCCCTCATAATTGATTAACTCATCATAAGAAATTCCCATTGCATAAGCAAATCTTTCCCATAATTCTATATGTGATGTTTCTTCCTGCTGATTAGAATAAAGTTCTCCTTTCATAATTTCTGGAGATTCTTTAATTAAAGGCTCCATAAATTTTGGAACTGCTTTTACCAATTGATAGTATTCCTTAGAATATCCCGCCAAAGCCTCGGGTGTTAACTTTCCATCGGACCAAGTTTGATAAAATGGATGCTTGAGTAAACTTCGTTCTTCGAACATCTGCTCTATTTTTTGAATCAAATAATTCATAATCTTAATCCAATTTTGGTGATAAAAAAATCTTTGTAGCTACCAAAGAATTTTATGGATTGATGTAACGATCGGTTTTATGCTCCTGTAGTGTAGTCCGGTCAAGCATTTAGGCCTTTCACGCCTGAGACTCGGGTTCGAATCCCGACGGGAGCACTTAAGTTTAATATATTTCTCATGAACATTTGAAATTGAAAGCTTTGGAAAGAAAGAATATAGAGATCAATCCGTTGCTTGAAAAATACAGTGCATATATTAAAAAAATCAATAATGTACTAGATTCAGAATTAGAATTATACACAGAATCTGAATTCAAAGAACCTCTAAAATATGCATTAGGTGGAGGCAAACGGATAAGGCCAATTATCCTTCTCTTGTCATCAGAATGCGTGGGTGAGATTGATGATAACACTTTAGCTGCTGCTTGTGCAATTGAATTTCTGCATACTGAATCAGTTATTCATGATGACATAATAGATAACGAAACTTTACGTAGACAAAAAGATCCATTTCATATAAAATATGGATATAATATTAGCGTTCTAACGGGTGATTTTGTTTTAGGATTAATTCTGAACATCGCATCAAGAATCAATAATCCAAGAGTAACAAAAAATCTTGCTACTACTGCTATGATGATGAGTGAGGGAGAAGTAATTGAAAGTAGGCTTGAGGCAAGCGAGGATGTAACTTTTGATGACTATCTTAAGGTAATTGAATACAAAACTGCAACAGCTTTTGAAACTGCATCAAGATTGGGTGCGATAATTTCAGAAGGGACTGAGGAGGAGATTGAGTCTTTAGCTGATTATGGCAAAAATATTGGAATTGCCTATCAGATTAGAGATGATTTACTTGACTGGCAAAATGAAGATAAGTTGTTTAATCTTCTAATTAAGAAGAGCTTGGATCCAAGAAATGTTTTCAATGATATGGAAGAGTTACTTAAAAAATACACTGATAGAGCTGTCTTTAGTATTAGAAAAATAAAAGATTCTCAGGCAAAAAACAATCTAGAAAACTTGGTTAGATTTACTAGAACTACGGGGTAAATGCTACATTAATTGCTGGAGTAGCAAATTCTGTAAATTGTATGATAGGTTCTGGATACACACCTATAGTTACCATAAATATTATTGAAAATATCATTACAGCTATAATCGCTCGTGGCTCTTTGATTCTCTTTTCTGTTTCGCCTTCAAAGTACATCTTTCGTATTATCCAGCCATAATAAGCTAAAGACAGTGCACTGTTTAGAACACCAGCTACTGCAAGCCATGGACCCCACCACACTACAGAACCAGCATCAATTGCAGAACCAAATAACATCAATTTACTCCAAAATCCATTGAGTGGTGGAACGCCTGCTAGGGCAAGCAGAGATATTACTAATCCTAAAGCTGTTATAGGCATACGTCTTCCAAGACCTTTTATTTTTTCAATATGTGTAACCGCTAATGCTGTTACAATACCGGCAACTGCAATGAATGCTGCTCCTTTCATTACAGCATGATTTAGTATATGAAATAGAGATCCTTGGAGACCAATAGTAGAAAATGGTGCGATGGATAAACCAATCAGGATATATCCTGCATGTCCAATGCTGGAATAAGCTAGCATTCGAGCCAAATTTTTTTGCATTATGGCTGCAATGTTACCCACTGTCATTGTCATTACAGCAATAATACCCAAAGCAAGTGTCCAGTCAAGACTTAATGCAACTGTGCCCATTACTATAACTCTCAAAGCAGCAGCAAAGCCCGCCTTTTTAGTACCAGCAGCAAGTAGAGTTGCAATGGTAGGTGGTGCTCCCTCGTACGTATCTGGTAACCACATATGGAATGGAACTAGACCCATCTTGAAGCCGAATCCGGCGATAAACATCCCAACAGCTAAAAGTCCAATTGGAATCATATCTGCGTCAAGAACCATAAAGCCTTGAATTACTTCGCCTATGTTTGTCGAACCAGTAATGCCATAAGTAAGAGAAATGCCATAAATTATGATTGCAGATGCAAGCGCGCCAAACAAAAAGTACTTTATGGCAGCTTCGTTAGAGATTGGATCCTTTTTCAAAAATCCTACTAATATGTATGTTGGAATGCTCATGAGTTCCCAAGCAACAAAAAGCATTACCAGATCTGTAGCATATGCTACCAGAACCATTCCTATAGTAGAAAGTAGAATCAGTGAAAAATAGATAGATGGGTTAGCCTTGTTTTTCATGTAACTGAATGAGCCAACAGTTGTGAATATTGCAACAATTAGCATGGCAATTGCAAACAATGAACCAAATGCATCGTCAACTAGTACGTCTTGTGAAAAAAGTGCCGCAGGTGCCACATGATCAAGTGCAAGTTGATACAGAACATATCCAATTGAAGCAAATAGAGCAATGAGAGCTACTATGCCATAAGATATTACTGAGCCTTTTTCTTTCATCAAAATATTGATCACTGGTAGAGCAACGCCCACACTGCCTAGAATTGCAAGAATGATTATTGGAGTTGATGTTAGTTCAATCATTTCATATCACCTATATCAACAATATCAGAACTACAAACAGAAGTCCTGCTCCAAATACGAAAAGATAGGATTGTGCTACACCAGTTTCAGTTCCTTGTACAACTTTAGCTCCCCACCTGACTGAACGTTCTAATCCAATGTTCATGCCTGTGTCAATTGCAGTTTTCTCAAAGTATCTCCATATAGCTCTGGCAGCCCATAAAGGTGCAATAACGAAGACCCAGTAGATCATTGCGTTAAGATACCATCGATTTAGAATTACTTTGTGTAAAGCATAAAAGAAAATATTTGAATTGATAAACTTGACAGGATCTACCCAGCGACCAATGTAGAATATGTATCCAAGACCAAAGCCAACTGTAAAAGCCACCAGTGATGCGCCGACAGCAATTGGGTTAAGTCCGGACAAGAAGCCTAACGATCCAGAAATTTCCACATCAATATGTGGTGTTTGGATGCCAAATGACTCATCAAGATATTCAGTGAATAGTTCATGAATTCCGCCTTCAGCCGAAAATCCAATTACTCCTATTCCAATAGTTAACACTGCAAGAATTCCGTATGGAATCCACATAGACCTCGGTGCATCATGTATGTGGTGACCTTCACTTTCCATCTTTTCAATATGCTTACTTTCTTTGCCAAAGAAGACCAACCCCATCATTCTTGTGGTATAAAATGCTGTGATGACAGCGGTCAAAACGGCTATGATGAAAATTGGTAACGCCCACTCATTTCCTGATTCGTAGACAGCAGCAAAAATTGCGTCCTTACTCCAGAAGCCCATGGTGATAAACGGAGCTCCCATCAGTGCAAGACCTGCAGCCCACATGAACGCATATGTTTTCCGCATTTTTTTTCGCAAACCACCCATATCTGTCATAAACCGTGAGCCAACTACATGTAATATTGATCCAGCAGCCATGAATAGCGAAGCCTTGAACATTGCATGGGAGATCATATGGAAGAATCCAGCAGTATAACCATCAACAAATTGTTCTGAAAGTCCTGCAATTCCAAGTGCCATCATCATATAACCAATTTGTGATCCAGTAGAATATGCGAGAACTTTCTTAATCTCTGGGTTTACCATAGCTTGAGTTGCCAGCAAAAGAGCAGTAATTGCACCAACCCAAGCGATAATCTCAAAGAACTGGTCCGCTAAAATTCCGGCAGCACCAAGTGCAAAGAATAGAGGCCCAAGCCTTGCAACCAGGAAAACTCCTGCTTTTACCATTGTAGCCGCGTGAATAAGGGCTGAAACGGCAGTTGGACCGGTCATTGCTTCTAAGAGCCATTCGTTAAGTGGGAATTGTGCTGACTTGCCTATCGCACCGCCAAAAAGCAATACTGCTGCCGGCACAAGCAGGTTTTGTGCAGACATGTTGACTGCCCATGTTGTATCAGCAAGCAATTCCTTAAATCCAAATGTTCCGGCAAATGCAAAGATCAAAAACATACCAGCAAGCATCATGACATCTCCAACCTTTGTCATGATGAATGCCTTCATTCCAGAGTGTGTTGGCGAATAGTATTCCATTATTCCTAGAGCCGTTCTACCTTCCTTGCCTACGTGATGCTTAGCTTTGTCACGATACCAGAACGCAATGAGAGCATAAGATGCAAGTCCAACTCCTTCCCATCCAAAGAAGAGCTGAAGCAGATTGTCAGATAACACAATGAGTTGCATCGAGCCAATGAAGAACATCATCCAGAACCAGAATCGAACTATATCCTTGTCGCCCTTCATGTATCCAGTACTGTAGCATATGATCAGGAAGGAAATCCATCCAACTACGTTTGCCATAATTATTGAAAGGGGATCAGCTAAAACTCCAGCCTTCAAGCCAAGAGCAGAAATCCAATCAACTTGGCTATGAATCTCATGTCCCTCTAGCGCCATTGGAAATAACATTGCTGCCGAGATGGCACTCATTGCAGCAAATCCAACAGCAACTCTTCCGGTTGAAAGTTTTGATACCTTTGCAACTGCTGGAATAATTAGAGCTGCAATGAATGGAAGAATCCAAATCAACCAAGCATACATTACTTCCCCCTCAGTTGCAATAAGATCTGTTGCCATTTTCTATCCTCCCAAAACCCCCTGCATATATGGCATGATTTTTTGTAAGAATATGTCTGGATAGATACCTACTACTATTGTAAATCCGGCAAGGACCATCATTGGTGCCAACATGTACCAGCTACCATCCTTGACCTTCGAAAGATTTTCCGGAAGCTTTCCCAAGAATACTCGCTTGAACATCCACAGAATGTATGACATAGTAAGAACAGTTGCAACCAAGCCAAGTGCAAACAGTACTGTTCGCAAGTCATCTCCTTCTTCTAGTGCAGTTTCCAAAACGCCATAGAACAACATCCATTCTCCCATAAAGCCACTAGTCGGTGGAATCCCCATTATTGTCAATGCTCCAATAAAAGCACAAACTGCGGTTATCGGCATCTTT
>JACAST010000053.1 GCA_013390765.1 Marine Group I thaumarchaeote
ACATGATTATGTTTTCCAAACATGAATCCGCCATTTTCTTCAAATCCTAAAAGCGCATTTTCAGTGATCATTTTTCTTGAAACTTCAATACTTCCAACTTTGGTTCTGATAACAGTGGAATTAGTTTGTGTAACTATCTCATCAATCGAATTTCCAGAATTCATACACGTTACTACTTTAGAATTTGGGTTTTTCTTTAGTAGATAATTTGATAACAATAATGCAGATTTGTCACCAGATAGTAACATTCCTTCATTATCACATAATATACTCCTATCACCATCACCATCAAATGCAATACCAAGATTAGCATTATTCTTTACAACAGCGGAAGATAGTTCTTGAAGATTGTACGGAGTTGGTTCAGGTCCCCTGCCAGGAAAGCTCCCGTCAATTTGTTGGTTGATTGTTATAATTTCACATTCCAATTGCTCACACAGTTTTATCGCAGTAACTGATTGAGCACCATTACCAAGATCTAATACAACTTTGAGTTTTCTTGATTTTATTTTTGAAACGTTTACTTGTGATTTTATTCCATCTAGATATGTTTGAACCGCTCTATCATCATTTTTTGTTGAGCCCCATGTAGAAGAATTATGTTTCCAATTTTTTTTGAAAAAAATATCTTCAATGACTTTCTCATCTTCACGTGAAACTTCTACGCCATCACTAGCAACTGGTTTAATTCCATTATACTCAGGAGGATTATGCGAAGCAGTAATCATAATTCCACCATTATATCCTAGTGCTTTAGTTGCAAATTCCAGACAAGGAGTAGGAATAAGACCAGCGAGATGACAATCTAGTCCAGCATAATTTAACGTAGAGCAAACTAATTTTGAAACCACAACACTAGAGTCTCTTCCATCATATCCAACAAGTATTCTGCCTTCCTTGAAATAAGTTGAAATTGCTAATACAAGATCATGTACAAACTCTAAAGTGAAATCCTCAGAAAAAACTCCTCTCACACCATTTGTTCCAAATAATTTATCCATGTAATGTAATTCAATACCGATAAATTTGTCTGTTGTTACACAAAGCTTGCGGGAGTCGCCCAGCCTGGTCAAAGGCGCAGGGCTTAGGACCCTGTCTCTTAGGAGTTCGTGGGTTCAAATCCCACCTCCCGCACCATTTGATATTATCGATAGTTTTAATGGCGTACTAAGCATTATATGGAATTAATTACCAACGACGCCAATGAGGAAAACCATAGTTGGTATCACTGTTGTTGGAAAAGATAGAGAAGGCGTTGTTGCACAATTTACGAGCTTTGTATTCCAAAATGGCGGTAACGTTGAGAAAGTTAATCAGAATGTAATCAAGGGTTTGTTTGGAATGTATCTAGAAGTATCTTTTACTTCTAAGATTAATTTTAGACAACTTGATTTCGGACTTCAAAAATTAGGCAAAAAACTAAGGATGGAGGTAAGTACACATTCTGAAACTAATACGGAAAAAAATATTGCCATATTTGCTACCAAAGAGGAACACTGCCTGAAAGAAATCTTATCAGCTAGGCGTGCTATTAGGGGTAAGATTTCCGTTGTTGTTTGTACGGAAAGAGCACTTGCGCCACTTGCAAAAAAGATAAAAATTCCATTTGTTGTTATTGATGAGAGAAGCCAAGAAAAGGCTGAAGAGAAATTACTCAAAATTTGTAAAAAATTCCAGGTGGATCTGATTGTTCTGGCAAGATATATGAGAATTTTGACGCCAAACTTTGTCTGGCGATACCCAAATAGGATAATCAACATCCATCCATCATTGCTTCCAGCATTTCCAGGTTCGTTGGCTTATGTACAGGCATTTGAGCGAGGAACAAAAATCATCGGTGTAACATCGCACTATGTAACGGAAAACCTAGATCAAGGACCAATAATCTTCCAAGATTCCTTCAAAGTAACCCCAGAGGATACTCTTGAATCGATAAAAAAGAGAGGTCAGAAATTGGAAGCTACTACCCTTTTGAAGGCTGTAAAGATGCATTTGGATAACAAGTTAGAAGTTCGCTGGAGAAAAGTTCACACCAAGTCAAAGTGAAAGTAATGGACGCTAACGAGCTATATGATCCTGAATTTAGAAAATTAATCAAGTCAAAAAAATCTACAATCATAATTCCTGTTGGCTCTATTGAACAACATGGCGCTCACTTACCAATAACAACTGACTCTGACATTGTTACAGAGATTGCTTCACGTTTGGCAAAAAAATGTGGCTTCATAGTTTTTCCAACCATCAGTTACGGACTCTCATTTGAACATGAGCCTTTATCCAGCATAAGTATCCGAGATGTTGATTATAGATCATTCCTAGACGATATTCTTTGGTCACTAGGGAAAATGAGTGTCAATCTCAGTTCTGTTATAATTTTAAACGGTCATCATGGGAATCTTGAAGCCTTGAAAAAATTGCCAACATATCTAAAGAAACACTTTGCTCCACATGAAGGAATGCCAAAATGTTATTCATATTGGCATTTTATGAAGCACGAATTTGACCATGCTGGCTTTGTAGAGACCTCACTAATGCTGGCTATTTCAGATAAAGTCAAAATGAAAAAGGCGAAAAAGGGGTTAATAACAAAGGGCTTGAGCGAGAAGGAAAAGAAGAGAATTAACAAACTTTCTACACAACCAGGCGGATTTCCCAAGGTTGCAAAGAACGGAGTGTGGGGTGACCCAACTGGTGCAACAAAGAAGGACGGAGAGAAATTTCTTGCTGAAATTGTTAGAAACTTAGCGAAAGAGTGTCAATCTTGACTTACTGACTAAAACCGAAAGTTTCACCAATGAATGTTTAATATAATCCATCAATAGAGTTCTCAATAAGTGATATAATGTCCGTTGATATGGCAGTAAAAGTACTGGATGAAAGTATTAACAAAATAGTACTGATCAAGCTGAAAGGAAACAAGACCATTAGGGGTAATCTTCTTGGCTTTGATCAACACATGAACCTGCTACTCGACCAAGCAGAAGAGATCCCTTCTGAGGGCGATTCTAAGAGTCTAGGATCCATAGTCGTGAGAGGAGATAACGTAGTCATGATATCTCCGCCTCCTGCATAAAGGTGATAGTAATATGGTGAAAGGAACAACATCGATGGGTGGTTTTACTAGAAAGAAAGTACACATCAGATGTAGACGATGTGGTAAAAACTCATTTCATTTACGTCATCACACTTGTGCGAGTTGTGGGTTCCCTGATTCTAAACGAAGAAAGTACTCTTGGATCAAATGGTATACGTAAATGCAAGAAATAGAATATGGTTTTAAAAATGAGGCTAACTCATTAATTATAGAACGAGATATTCTTACAAAAACAATTTTTAGGGTTTACCAGCAAGATTCTCATTTAACAAAAATCCAGCGAGACAAGCTTTTAACAAGATATCAGCATCAACTAGCGGTTGTAGTAACTAAGATAGAGGAAATAGGAAAAGCAATGAGGCATACAGGCACAAATCCTTTAGATGAAGGATTATTCGCTGCTATGGAACAAAAATTATCGAGGATAGATGAAAGATTACAAGAAATGTCATCAAAAATCACTCCATCCAATAAACGGACAGAGCGACAAATACAAAAATCAGCATTAAACGCACAACCATCAGTTCAAAAAAATAAGAAAAAATCTGCTTACATATCAGATATGAAACTAACCTCAAATAACTATAGACCTCTTGAAATCACTACTCTTACTCAGGTACCAAATCAACTTCCGGAGTTTTTCCGTAGAAAATTCAAACCTTCTGTATCAAAAATACAACACATGGAATCTAATGATAATGAGAAAGTAGTTAAAATTGTAGAAAATGTGAAGGAGGTTAAAGTAACACAATCTAATGTTTGTGAATATCCTGATTGTAATAATCCAAAGTTTTCTAATAAGCATTGTTCAGCGCATACTGACTCAAATGTAAAAAAATCTGACAATAATGAAAAAGAAGTAATTCTTTCTGGCTTGGAAGTAGAAAAATCAGAAAAAGTAACTATGACTGATGACATATCATCAGACGATAATAATGTTGAAGAAGATGATGGTGATCTCAGTGAAATTAAATCAAATATAGAAAAAGCGTTATCCAACTTACATCAAGCTGAGGTAGAATAATTGACATATGATGATGCCATTAAGGCATTGTCAAATGATGCACTTAAACTTGTAAAAAATCACCAAACAATAGGCTTGGGTAGTGGTCGAGCTGCTACTGCGTTTGTAAAATCATTATCATTGTTTGTGAAAAAAAATAAATTCAGTATAAAATGCATTCCAACTTCTTTGCAAATAAAATTAGAAGCTGAAAAGGGAAAATTACATCTTGTAGATACTGTTCTAGATAAAATTGATATTGTTTTTGATGGGGCTGATCAGATTGACAAAGAAAAAAATCTGATAAAGGGTGGTGGAGGTGCATTACTAAGAGAAAACATTCTGATTAGTGCAGCAAAAAAAGTTGTAATCATGGCAGATGATTCAAAATTTGTTACAAATTTCAACAGAGATGTTCCAGTTGAAGTTCATCATTTAGCTAGAAACACGGTAGCCAAACATATTTCAAAAATTGGTGGCAGATCACGTATCAGAACGCTTGATAGGGGCTATCCATTCATTACAGAAAATGGGAACATTATTCTTGATTGTAATTTTGGCGTGATAAAAAAACCAAAATTATTACAGGAAAAGATTAAGAAAATTTCTGGAGTTTTAGAGGTAGGTATTTTCACCAGAAAACCGGATATTATCTACAAAGCCAGATCAACTGGCAAGTTTGATGTAATCAAGTAGAATTGGTTTTTCTAGATACAAGTTTGCCGTAA
>JACAST010000002.1 GCA_013390765.1 Marine Group I thaumarchaeote
ACGGTAGAATATTTTTATCGTTACAACTTAACATAGGATCTGTCTTGCTTGATGTAACATAGCAGATTTTTGTGTCATATTCTTGTGTTAATTTTTCCACAACAGGCTTGAAAAAAATAAAATCAGATTCCATTTCTAAATAAAAAACAATTGAACGGTCTTTTTGATCTAATTTCTTAAATCGCTTTACTTCTTTCCAGTCATAACCTAATCCAAATTTCATAATTGTTAGCCATAAAATAAAATTATACAGATAATATAATTAATTACTACCTTTGCGAGATAACCTTAGTTTTAATTTATTCCAGTACAGTTTTAGAGTCATGCCCACACCAGCAATAACACCCATAAGCAGTGTAAGAATGGCCATCATGCTACCTGGATCAATGTAACCTGGTATCTCTACTAAAAAGTAATACGCCATTAGATTAATGCCTAAGAAAAAATCAACTGTCAATATATGTGCACATTATCACCGTTTAATTAATTTCACTATAGATTTTGATTTAAAATTAACATAAATTTTTTTGCTATACTATCCCAAGCAAAATGTTCTTGCATGATTTCTTTACCTTTAGATCCCATGTTACTAGCCGTAACCGGTTGATCACATTCACGATTAATTTTTTTAATTAAATCTTCATGGTCACCAATTTCTATTAAAAAACCAGTCTTCCCATCTTCGATTAATTCTGGAATACCACCAATATTTGTTGCAATAACTGGTTTTTCCATTAGAAGTGCTTCAATAATTGTTTGGCCCAATCCTTCCATTCCACTTAGCAACAAATAAACATCAATCTCAGAAAGAAATTTTTTTACCTCGACAGGATATTCTAAACTTCCTAACCAGACAAAATTTCTAAAATTTTTTAATTTCGGAATGATTTTATCTTTATAGAATCCATCTCCTGCAAAATAAAATGTTACATCCGGTAACTCTTTCATTACTTTTGTTAATGTCAAAAGCTCACGTGTTTTCCCCCAAACATTCATTCCCTGTAATAATCCTACACATGGATGTTTCAAATTCATTCCTGGTATTCGATTCCATTCTGATGGATCTCTTCCATCAGCTGGAAATAATTCTATATTTTTTTCAGGATATCGTTTTTTCACCTCGTTTTCTAAATATTTGGAAATCGGTAAAATTATACTTGATTTTCTTAAACACAGATCAAACAATTCTTCATTTTTTGTTGCAGCCAACCTCTTGATTCTAGATTTATAAATTGTTTTTTTAGCCCATGAGGATTCTTCCCAATAATTTCCTCTAAGAAGAATTAAAAGTGGAATATTTTGTTCTATTACCTTTTTTCCAATTTTTGATATTCTATCTAATAAGACCGCATTAGGATCAAACTCTTTTAATATTTTCTTGAAATTTTTATCTTTTTCTATTTTTTTCTTAATATTCATCTGAAAAAATTTATCAATAAATTCAATATCATAGATTAATTTAGATTCAATCCCAATTTTTTCTAATTCTATGGTAAATTGTTTTAGGTGAATAAATCTTGTTTTATCCCCCACAATTAATAATCGTAATCTATTTTTCATACTGTGTTGTTCTTTTCTCATCGTCACTAAACATTACCCCAACAGTTCTTAGTAACGAAATATTTTCCTTCTCACAAAAATCAATTAATTTTCTAACATATTTTTGGAAACTATTTTTATCCTCATTGTTACGAATTATTGAAGAAAACAAATCATCGTGATCCAACATGACAACCTTCTTTTCAGTTTTTAAAGCATTACAAATTTCTTTAATGTTTAATATTGCATTAGGACTTTCAATTTTCGGTACTATGTTGATATGATCTGGCAGTTTATCTAGAAATGGCTGTAAGTCATTCTTGTTTTCAATATTTGATACAGCAAAATATTTTATTTGTTTATTTGATTCTAATATTGGAATCATTTCTTCTAATGAATATTTGTTATTTGGAGGTTTTATTCTTCCTTGAGGTAAATCTAAAAAAAATTTGCCATTTTTTTCATTAGATAATTTTTCCTTTAATTCTTCAAGGCTGTTACACCATGCTAAATTAATCCTTAAAATTACATCATCTGGAAATTCTAAATTATAGTGATTTTTAATATTTTGTGAAATTAGTAACATTTGAAAGTTTCATAATTTTTTTTAATATAAAACATTCTAATCTTTGGTAAGATACAGTAAGGGTTTATTTATAATCTAATTTTTTGATATTGCAGAGAATAAGCATTTAAAAAATGATAATCAATGAAATACGAAACTATTGGAAAAACAAATACGAAAATTTCAAAAATTAGCCTTGGATGTATGTCATTTGGTGCAAAATCTGAATGGATGATTGAATCAGATGAAGCGAAACCAATTATAGATTGTGCATTAGATTTAGGAATTACATCTTTTGATACTGCAAATGCATATTCAAATGGACGTTCTGAAGAAATTTTAGGTGAATTATTGAAGGATTGTCGTGATGACGTTGTAATTGGAAGTAAGGTAAGATATCAGATGGGTGATAACCCGAATGATGTTGGCCTTTCAAAAGAACAAATAAACAAACAAATTGAAAAATCATTAGAAAGATTACAAACTAAATTCATAGATTTATATCAAATTCATAGATGGGATTACGAAACACCAATTGAAGAAACGTTGGTTGCTTTAGATCAGTTAGTGAAGGATAACAAAGTCAGACATATAGGCGGCTCAAATATGTGGACAAAGCAACTTGCAGAATCCTTACGGATTAGTAATGAATTAGATTTGCAGCGTTTTGAAACTATGCAGACTTTCTACAATTTATGTTACCGTGAAGAAGAGAGAGAAACGCTTCCTTTCTGTAAAGACCAAAACATTTCTACATTGACTTATAATCCAGTAGCAAAGGGATTTTTAACTGGAAAATATATTCGAAATGAGAAAAATAACAGTATTCGTTTCAAGTCAGATCCAGCATTAGCTGCAAAATTCTTCAAATCTGAGGATTTTGATATTTTAGAAGTTGTAATACAGATAGCAAATGAGAAAGGTGTAAAACCAGCTCAAATTGCTTTAGCATGGTTACTTGAAAAAAATATCACTTCACCTATTATAGGCGCCACAAAAACATCACATGTTGAAGAAGCTGTTGATTCATTAAATATCAAACTTACATCTGATGACATTAAACGGTTGGAAGATCCATATCAAGCACAATCAATACATCATCTTGACTAATTGATCTTGGTAGTTTCATTTATTTTTGAGTTCAATATTTTTTTGAATCAACTTCATAGAATTGCTGGTCCTGGTCGTCTTTCCATTCCTTCAAGTCAATTATCATATGAATTCTATCAATATTACTTTCATTTCTAACATCATGAACAAGCTGATTATTTATTTCGTAACCATGTCCAGGTTCTAAATAGTATTCCTTATGATCTAATGTGAATTTAACTGCAGGATCAGATAATATTGGAATGTGGATTCTATGGTTGGTAGTTAACATTGGTCCTGAATCTGAATGTTCAGGAATAATTCCACCCTTTTTTAATTCTGTAAACAACACACAAGTTAATTTCAGATTTTCATATCCGTAGAAATTTTTTACTTGAGAAATAATTTCGTCTAAATATGGTTTAAGTTTGTTCAACAACTCAGTCTCATTTTTTTCATAGTCGATGAATCCTACTCCAGTAGATGCCAAAGATTTGTATTTTAGCATCAAAGCACGAACGTCTAAATTCGTCTGGCCAGCTTTTGCTTTTGAATTTCTAGCTTCTGTGTCTTTGTCCCATTCATCGTTAGGAACTGTTTTTAGAATATCTAAGATGCTCTTATAATCACATGTTTTAATTACTTCTCTTAAACCCCCGAATGTCTTGTGAATTACGGCAGGAGATTTTGTTTTTTTCCATCCAAACATTAATGGATTTAAAAAGTAGACTTATTAATTATTTACTAATTTTTGTTTTAAAATAATACGAGTGCGATCTATCTATGAGTAATTATGTCTATAAGTAGGATATAGACGCCTAAAATATAGCTGAATATGAAAGAAACTAGAATTTTTCAAATACAAATTGGTGATAAAGAACAATTAGCGACAAAAAACATAGTCGAAGGTACTAAAACACATAAAGAAAAAATCGTAATTGTAAACGACGAAGAATTTTTAGAATGGAATCCTTACAAGAGCAAGCTTGCAGCGGCGATTAGAAACGGCCTTCAAATTCTCCCAATTATTAAAAATTCAAAAGTAGTATGTATTAATCCACTAGAGGAATCAACCATATTGCATATTTCTAATATTGTAGGTAGTAAAGGATCAGTTTTTGTCATTGATGTCGACAAAAATAAAAAAAGTTTTTTAAACAAGTTAGTGGATACACACAAAAATATAATTCCAATTTATGATACTGTAGATGAACTATCATTTTCTTCATCAATAACCGGAAAAGTTGATGCGCTTTATGTCGATATTCCAGAATCAGAACAAATAGAAACGATTGTTGAGAAGTATGGATCACTTCTTAAAAACGAAGGTTTTTTGATGCTTGTAGCAAAAAAAGATGATAATGCAATTATTGAAAATGATATTGCTGGATGGATGGCGGAACAAAGAGCGGGATTAAATAAAATACGCGAGATAACCACTAAACTCAAATCTCAATTTGAAATAATCCAAGAAATTAATCTTGGCTTAAATTATGGAATGAGACCATACCATAAATTCTATGCATTTATTCTTGCACAATATTTACATAAAAATTAATATTTAATTGACTGCTACAAAATTTAAGTTATCGGATGAGACGAAAAGATCTTTACCAAGAAGTCTAATTCGTTCATGGTTTATCGAACATCCAGAATTAAATCCTTACAAATTCACTTGGGATAGATTTTCCCGAAAAATAACAAGTAGCTTTAGGATGTTACCTAGTTTTCTAATACTTGGAGGATCTAGAAGTGGAAATACTTCATTGTTTGCATACTTAACTGAACATCCAAATATTATGCCAGGTTCCTTGAAGGCATTCTATTTTTTTCAATATTTCACAAATAATAAAACTTCGTTCTATAGATCACAGTTTCCTATAAAGAGAAAAAATCTAATTACATGTGATTCAACAAGTAGCTATTTTGTTCATCCATTGATACCTGCAAGAGTTCATAAATTATTACCTTCAGCAAAATTAATAGTGATTTTACGTAATCCTGTGGAAAGAGCTTATTCAGAATTTCATTATACATTAGCTCTTGGCGTAGAACTAACAGAAAATTTTGAAGATGTCATCAAGTCCGAATTAAAAAGAATTGAAATTGGAAATAAGAAACCTGAATTAAAGATTGAAACTACCAATTATAATCACTCTGCTTTTTCCCATTTACGAGATGGGCTTTATGTACAGCATCTTGAGAGATGGTTAAAATTTTTCCCAAATGAACAATTATTAGTATTACATACTAAGGATCTTTATACTAATTTTGATAATACGTTAGCTAAAACATTTGAATTCCTTAATTTACCAAAATATCAGATAGAAAACAGGATAGAAAAAAACAAAATTGATAAAATTCGTCCCTTATCTGGACATGTACGTAATATTTATAAAAATATTGATTCAAAAACTCGAACACTATTCAATGTACAGAACTATCCTGAAATAAAATCTGAAACAAGAAAATTTCTTCAAGATTTTTTTAGACCACATAATGAAAAACTATTCAAAATGATAGGAAAAAGGTTTGATTGGAATGATGAAAAATAAAATACTGTTTAGCAAGAGAAAATGGAAAAGTTTTTTCATTTAAATCGGAACCCAAAAATTTTGAATTGCTTAAAAAAAATGTCAAAATTAACAATTATTCAAATGTAATTCTAGAAAAGAAAGCAATAGGCAATAAAACAGGAATTAAAGAAATCATATAGTCAGAGGCAAAAAAAATTGGACAATATTTTTTGCAGTAGAACTAATGAAGGGATAAAAAGGAATTAATAAGAAATATCATAGATTAAAAAAATGAAGCCAAATATAATATTTTTTCTAATTGACGGACTAAGAGCAGAGCAAGTATATGGAAATAATAGAACTTGTAAAACACCAAATATTGATTCGTTAATTCAAAATGGCATGTATTCTGAACAAGCAGTATCATCTGTAGATGGAACTATTGTTTCACTGAATACAATATTTAACTTGAATTTTCAGGTTGGTAATTCTGCCAGAAATAAAAAAATAGTTTTAAATGAAAATAACTTAATTGACATTTTAAAAAAAAAAGGTTATCATATTTATGGAACTTTGCCTAATTTTGCTTCCTTCAATTCATTGCTAGAACACTTTGAAAATGAAAATAATAATGATCGTATAGAAAATTCTGATCTAAGTACAGGAGATCTGATAGACCCAGTTGCTGCACAATTTTTAGGTCAGAAAATTGAGGGAAGTCATTCTGAGTACGAGAGATACAGAGCAACTTTACCTACAGGATTAGCAAAAGAAATTATCCAACTATTGGAATCTAAAGAAAAACAGGAACCATATTTTTGCTATTTCCATATATTTGATCTGCATCCACTTCGTGAAGGAAGGATGCCCATTGGAATTGAAGATTTTGATAATGAAAAATTTGGTTCAAGCCTTTATGAAAGAACAGTCTCTTCAATTGATTTCTGGCTAGGTAAAATTTTTGAACACATAGATAAGAATGATGTAATAATTTTAACAGCTGATCATGGTGAACGGATCCCACATGGTGGTATGAGAGAAGTTGATTTCCAGCCCAAATTAGAACACGCCGTAGATTTTGGAAAAAAAATTCTTCCAAAGTCAGCTCATAAAATCGGTGGCCAATTTTTATATGATATACGTAAGTCTGTAGGTAAAAGAAAATTAAACAAATCTAATAAAAAACTAACAAACTATCAAAAACGTTCACGAGATCCATACTTTACATTATCACTATTTGACGAATTGATACGTGTCCCATTACTTTTTGTGGGAAATTCAATCAAGCCGAGGATTATTACAAAACAAGTTAGACATGTTGACATTTCCCCCACAATTTATGAATTATTAGATATCCCATTAGATAGAAAAATTAGTGGTAAAAGTTTGATTTCACTTGATGATGAAAGCTCACAGGAAGAAAATCCTAATTATTTACATACCATGCCTTATCATAAATTGTCTCCATCAGATATGGTCGGATTAAGGACAAGTAAACACAAATATTTTCGAGCCGCACGTGATCCAAAGGAAGACGTAAATCTTTATGATTTAAAAAATGATCCTTGTGAAAATGATAACATTGCGGAAACAAACAAGGAATTAGTTACACAATTTGAAAAAAAGATACTGCAATTAGAAAAAGACAATTTGCCGGAATATGAAGAAAAAATTTCTGAGAAGGAATTGCAAAGAATTTCAAACGAGTTGAAAAGACTCGGTTATATGTAACTTCACTGTGGCGCTATTCAAATTTAATCCACGTTCTTAAAAAATATCTTTTTCTATTTTCATCTTCATAGTCCTCAAACTCTGTTCTTCCATGCAAAATCCTATGATTATCAAAAAATGCCATATCGTTTGCTTTTAGATCATAACTGAGAACATTATTTTTGTTTTTACTTATTTCTTCTAGTGATTGTAGTGCTGTTTCTTGCAATTTAGATAGTGGATAATTTTGAATTTGATGACCTGCAATTATGTAGTTGCTAAGAAATCTGCAATACAATTTATCGTTCTTAAATACAAAAACAGGTTCGAAAATAGTTTGTGATTCATTAATTTTAAATTCTCCACGTTTATCAAAATGAAATTTTTCATAAAGGGTTTTTAGTCCATCATTTTGTTCTTTTAGAAGCTGATTATGAATTGTGTATGCACTGACAAACTTACTAATTCCGCCTTTTTTTGCCTGGTTAATACATAACATACCTACTAAATCAGGTACCTTTGTCCAATGTGGACTGTCTGTATGATAAGATCCTCCTTCCTTTGTTTGATGATATCTACCACCTAATGTCATTGATTTACCTTCGTCTTTGATTTCTACGATTTTTTCAGAGTTAATATTTTGAATATACAATGTTCCTAGTATATTACAAATTATTTCATAGATTTTTGTAATTTCATCCTTAGAAAAATCTAAAAAACTTTTTCCATCTATTATTAGTAATCCCACACCCTGAAGTATTTTTTTAGTTTTTAATTCATTAATTTCATTTTTTAATTCTGGGAAACACGATTCATCAAGATTTGTAAGTTCTTTTCTATCACTTTTTAACTCACTGATAGTTTTAGAAGTCAGTTTCACAAAAAATTTTTCTGGGTTGTTTTCTAAACTTTTATTCCATACTAGATTTTCATCAGTTATAATTTCTTGTAAAAATCTTGACATATTTTACTAATTTTAGAGTAAAAGATTTTATATATTTCTATATTAATATTCAAACTTGAATTTGGAACTTGGATCAACATGAATGAAAAAAATCTGATCATTATTTGTATTGATGGTGGCAGATTAGATAGAGCCTTAAATTCAAAGGTTTTCAAACATCTGGCTGCAAAAGGAGTATTTTTCCCACAAACTATTACCTATGCACCATATACTAATTCTGCAATACACGCATTAATCAGTGGTTCTTATGGAAACAGAAATGGTTGTTCTAGTTATTGGCATTCGATAAAATTCAAAAAATTTGAATTCAAAACCCTGACTGAATATTTGCACAATGTAGGATATTATACGTATGCAGATATTCCTTCAGATCTTGTATTACCAAATTCAGAATTTGATGAGTTTGAGGTATTTGATGAAAGCTTGGTTGATTTAAAACAACGTCATTCAAATTTGATTGAAAAAATGAAGACCAAAAATGAAGATGGTCAAAGTTTTTTTCTGTATCTGCATTATGAGTCTATTCATACTGGAATCCTGAATTCTGTTCTTAAGGCGTATGATAATTATAGTGAAGAATATTTTGAAAATAGAAAATTAAATGAAAAAAGATATGATGATCTATTTCGAATAGCAGAAGAATACATTGAGGTGTTGGGGAGAAAAATAACAGATTTTAATTTATGGAAAGATTCTATAGTTTTGATAATCTCGGATCATGGAATCAGCGTTGGTGAAAAATTTGGAGAGCGAGCCTATGGTGCTTTTTGTTATGACTATACGATCAAAACATTTGCATATTACATCTCTTCAGATTTTGGATCTAAAGAAATTCCAGAGCAAGTGCGACATGTTGACTTTATGCCTACAATTTTAGATCAATTGAACATAGAATTAGATGAGAACTTCAAGCCATTAGATGGTGTTTCGTTGATTCCATTAATCAATGAAGAACCATTTGATGAAAAAATCGCCTATACCGAAACTGCTAATCCTCTAGATACTAGTGTGCCACCTAAAGAACCTAATACAAAATCTGTTAGAACATCTAAATGGAAATTGATCTATAATGAACATAACAATACAAAAGAACTGTATAATCTTGAGAAAGATCCTGCCGAAACCAACAATTTAATTAATTTAGGACTTGAAATTGAGGAATTTCTTTGGAATGAATTTTTAAGAATTCAGGATAACAAATAATTTTAAAACATACCCTCTGCCCTTTTCAAGTCTTCAATAGTGTCAATCTCACACCATTTTCCTTGAACAGGTATTGGAAGTATTTCCGTATCATTATCTATCAATTCTTGTAGCATGTCAGTAAAATATGCTTGAGATATAGATGGAGCTTCATGAAAAGGACCTATATGAGAATTAATTAATTCTTCATATCGTTTGATAAAAATTGTCGAACCATGTTTGGACAATCTCATTAATCCTACGAATTCACCAAGTTTTTGTCTCTTATAATTACTATATTTTGAATTACCTTTAATTTTTGATTTAGCAAGTTCCCTTCCATCTACGATTTTTGTGCACATATTATTTTTTATTTGAACAGTAGTAGCTTCTTGTTTTAATTCTTGTTTTTTTCCATCATAGTTTTTTTCCCAATTAAGATCAATACATAATCCTATCGAACCTTTAAAATTAATTAATGATTGTAGTATATGTTCATCAAAAATTACGTCACCATATGATACAATTATATCATCATGCATTATTGAACGTGCTAACATTAATGAGCTAAGAATATCATGTTCTAAGTAATTTTTATCTTGAATAAATGAGATATTTTTAAAAGTAAATTTTTCAGTATGCGGGCCTATTATTACGGTTATATCAGAAATACCAAGTTTTTTAAATACAGAAATTTGTCTTTTAAGTATAGACTGACCATTAACATCAATAAGAGATTTAGGAGTATCTTTTGCCAATTCACCTAATCTAGAACCAGTTCCTGCAGCTACAATAATTGCTTTCATAGAAAATCAAATTGAATTTAATTTAGCATATGTTAATGCAGCACAGATTGTTTTTGAATCAATTATTTTTCCAGAAACGATCATATTTAATAATTTTTTAAAGTCAATTTTGACTAGAGTAAAAAACTCATCCGGCTCTAATTTTATTTCAGAAATTTTTTCTATTTCTTGTGCAACATAACAATGGATAAATTGAGTATTATATCCAACGTTTGGATAATAATTAATCAGATGTTTTAGTTTTTTGGGTTTATATCCAGTTTCTTCTATCAATTCTCGAATCGCACATGCGCGTGGATTTTCGTTTTTATTTAAAGTGCCAGCAGGAATTTCAAGTACATATCCATGTGGAAATCTGTTTTGTTTAACTAAAATTACTTTAGTTCCTTCAAAAGCAAGTACTGCAGAAGCACTTTTTTGCTCAATAATTTCACGTTGAAACTTTCTATTTTCTATTGAAACGTCAAAAACATTTACTGAGAAGTTTTTTCCATCGTAAACTTTCTTTTTTTTATTTTGTTTTAGAATCATTATTAATTATTTATCGTCCCAACATAGGTATGTTGTCTGATTTGAAGTAACAAGTGGATGTCTCCATAATTTCTGACCACCATCTGAAAATAACATTTTCAAAGTTTTACTTTTACCAACACGTGAATGTCCATAGATATCAATATTGTCTTGTACTACCTTATACTGTTCATTATCTAATTGAAATGAAATTTTTAATTTTGTAGCCAATTTGAAATTATTTAGTTTGAGATCGTTTTTAGGTGATAACCAAGATGGAATATCATATCCAAATTCATATTCAGGATTAGTATCTAGTCGATCTTGCCCAAAAACATTAAAAGATAATCCTCTACAGTAATTTGCAACAGATTCAAATTTGTTTTCTAATTCATCATTATAATTATTTGAATTTTTAATTAGCATCTGAGCAGTTTCTATTACATGCTCTGTCCAATCATCCATACATTCAGATATTACCACAGCTTTGTAATGATAAATTACATTAGTTCCAGCTTCTCCATCTAGTAATTTTTTATATTCAGAATCTTTTTGAAAATTTTCTAATAATTTTTGTGGTGAATCCCATAATTCATCAATAGTTGCTTGTTTGAATTGCTCTATGACTTTTTGAGTTTTTCCTGGAGAATTTTTTTTATTAGTAAACATTCTGTAATAGAGTTCAAACACATCAACATCTTGTTCACGTAAGAATTTTTGAATTGCATCAAAAACAACACCCATATTTGTGACAAAAATGATAAACGCAAGAATACGTAAATTGATATATTCTTCAAAAGTCATCGTGTTTGAACCTATTACAACTTCTTCATATTCAATCACTTTTTTTCCAGAACTCAATTCAGTAAAATCTCTCTGAAGTGCCCTAAATTTTGTTTTCATGCCCCATTTCTTTCGTTCTGCCGGTAAATTCATCTCAGAACCATCAAGAAGCATACACGTATGAACCATAATTTCATCCATCTTAGCTCGAACTAGATCACGCAGAGTCTGTACATGATTAGTATAAGTTTCTCCAGGCAATCCTAAAATTACTTCAGATGTTGTTTGCAATTCTGCCTCTTTTATTGCAGGATATAATGCAAGCATATGATCTACGCTGATATTATCTCTTCTAATATTATTTAATACGTCAGGATCAAGAGATTGAACTGACATTGTAACACGCAAAGAGCTGTTCAACCTCTTAATAGCTTTAATGATTTTATTTTTTTGATTTTTACCAGTAGTACATTTAATATATTTGGGATAATCAAATTTTTCTTGAATTTTTGCTAATGATTCACAAATTTCTATATCACGAGGATACATTCCAAAATTTAAATCACTAATATGAAGACTGTGAGTATTTTTTGGAACATGCTCAGCAATGTACTGAATCTCAGATTGAACACGTTTAATACTAAAACTATTTACTTTGTTTACTTCGTCTCTACCATCAGTACAAAATGTACAGTGAAATGGACATCCACGATTAGTTTGTAACATAGGAGTTAATTTACCATCAAAAAATTTATCCATCATTCCATTTAGATAAGGAGATGTAATTTCATCAAGAGATGATATTCGCACTGTGGGAACAGTAAATTGAATTTGTCCTTGTTCATTTCTAGAGATACAACCATCAATTGGACTTCGTGTAATTTGTTGTTTAACTTCGTCTACTGAATTTGATTCTAAAACTTTCTTAACAACATTAGAGAAACCAGTTTCACCTTCAGTTGGGACATAAATGTCAACTTCTTTGTAGCGTTCCATGAATTTTTTTTGTGAAGGAAAATCGATAGGAAAATTTGGACCTCCCCAGATAGTAACTACATTAGGATTGGTTTTTTTACACATTTTAAAAATTTCATAACTAACATTATGAGACCAGCAGTAATTACTTAAACCTAAAATGTCAGGAGGATTTTCATTTACCGCCTTATCAATTTTATCTATATATTTGAATAATGTTATTTCAACATCATTACCAAATAATTTTTTACAGTAACTAGCAATATAACCTACATTTAACGGAAATGCTTCTGTGGCTAGTGTAACAGTAGTGTAAGTAAGATCACCAAGATAAATTTTTAGTGGCATGGTTTTTTTCAAAGAAACTAACTAATTATACGCTATATATAAACAATGTTTATAATTTTTAATCACTAAACTTCTTAACACAAAATTATGGAAAGATATTCTTAGCTCTTTTCAAATCATATGGAGTGTCAATTTCACACCACTTACCTTTAATGTATACTGGAGTGATTATAATGCCTAACGATATTAATTCTTGTAACATATCAACAAACTTTGCTTTTTTAAGTGACGCAGCATCATGAAATTTACCAGTATGAGAATTTTCTAGTTTTTCATATTGTTCAATTAAAATTTTCGAGCCTTTTGTGGATAATTTTATCAACCCTAGTAATTCTCCAATATAATTATCATTTTTAACTTCAATATTTTTTGCAGAGATTTGAATAACCTTGCCATCTTTGATTAAGACCTTATCTGCTTCAGATTCTGGATTACCAGGACGTTCTTCATATGATTTTTTCCAATCCTTGTCAATAGCTATAACAATATCACCTTTTGAATTTAGTATTTGTTGTAAAATTATCTCTTCAAAAAGGATATCACCAAACATGATAACAATATCACCAACGATTTTGGAACGTGCTGTCATTAAACTACCAGTTTGTTCTTGTTCACGAAAATTTGGATTATGTACGTATTCTATATTTTTAAAAGTGAATTTTTCTTTCTTATACCCTGTTACAACAACAATATCATTTATATTATTTTTACGTAACAATGAAATTTGTCTTTCAATAATTGATTTACTATTTACATCAACTAGCGGTTTCGGTAAATCTTTTGTTAGATTTCCTAATCTTGAACCTTGGCCTGCTGCAATAAATATAGCCTTCATACCGTCATTTTTTTAATGAATCACAAATCTCTTTAATATTTTCTACTGCCCTTGGACTTTCTATTTTTAGTACTATGTTGATATAATCTGGTAATTTTTCTAGAAATGGCTGTAAATCATTCTTGTTTTCAACGTTTGATACAGCAAAATATGTTATACGTGGATTTGCTTCTATAATAGGTATCATATCATCTAACGAATATCTATTATTTGGTGATTTAATTCTTCCAACAGGCAAATCAAGAAAAAATTCCGATTTCTTGTTTTTTGTTAATTTACCTTCTAATTCTTCTAAACTGTTACACCATGCTAAATTTATACGAAAAACAACTTCTTTTGGTAATACAAAATCATAACTTTCCATATTTTGTGATATTAATAACATCTGAAAAATCCTGTTCTCTTATATAATACAGTAAGAGTTTGTATTTTAATTTAGTTTACAATCAAGTTCTTATTCTTAAGATACAAAAGAAGTTTGTTAACTGATTCCTCTATGTTCAATTTTTCAGTATCTAAAATTAGATCAGGATTATCTGGAATCTCGTAATCTGTATTAACTCCTATGAAATCCTTAATTTCATTTTGTCTGGCTTTTTTGTACATTCCTTTAACATCTCTTTCTTCACAAATAGAAAGTGAGCATTTGATGTATGTTTCAATAAACATGTTATCACCTATGATTTTATGTGCATCTTCTCTATTTTCATTAAATGGGCTAACAAGAGAAACTAAAACAGGCACGTTATGATTTACTAACAATTTTGCTAGATTAGCAACTTTTCTGTTATGTTCGTTTATACCCTTTCTTGAAAAATCCTTAGGTGACAGCCATTCTCTGAGATCATCGCCATCAAGAATTGCAAGATTGTTGACCTTATCTGAGAGTTTCTTAGCAAGTGTTGTCTTACCAGAACAAGGAAGACCTGTCATCCATAAAACAAAAGCCATACGATTTTTTTTCACATTCATTTATCTATTTTACTAATGATTTAAATTAATTTCTTTTAATAAATTAATTATTTCATTTTTTGTTATTGGTATTGGATTGTTATCTAAATGTTTTTTATCTTCTAAAATTAATTCACTCGCTAGATTAAGATCTAAGTTCAATGAAATTTTTTCAAAATTTAATTTTTTTACAATACTTTCAAATCGCTTGTAGAAAATTGAATTATTAAATTTATGGGCAACTAAGGTGGTAAATGATAATGCATGACCATGCATAATTCCTTCATTTGAATAAACATATGATAATGCATGACCTAGTGTAGTAGAACTATTTCCAAATCCTAAACCTGTGAGTAATGAGCCCAAAGCTAATTTCTCAAATTTATCATTAAGTATAGCATATTCTAATATGTCAAAAGCAGTATTGCAAAGGAATTTTGTGTAAGGATTACCAAGTTTACTATCATATGCTTCTGAACATTGTGCACATGAATCTATTGCCGAGTTTTTTATTATTTCCATAGGAGTACCTTTGATAAAATTGGAATCAACTATTGCAACATCTGCTAAAATTTTGTCATTATGAAAACTAGTTTTTTTTCGATCAACATTCAACACAGAAATTCTAGTAACTTCACTTCCTGAACCAAATGTAGTTGGGATCATAGTTTTCTTTTTTTCCATTTTAAATGCCACAAATTTAGCTACATCCAATGAGCTACCTCCACCTAAACCAATTATGCTAAAAAAATTTTCATTTTTAAATTGGGAAATAATTTTTTCAACAGTTTCAATAGAAGGATTTGGTTCAACCTCATCAAATATAGAAAAATTTTTTATTTTTAAATAATCAATCCATCCTCTAGAAATTGCACCTTTTGAAGTAATTATCAGACTGTTAGATGGATAATGGTAATCACGTGCAGACCCGGTACCAAAATGAATGGACGGTGGTTGCATAATTTTCCACATAATTACAAATAATGAGGATATTTTTTATAATTGCTTGTTGGGTTTTTTATATTGTCAAAATGTGAGGATTTACGTTGATAATATCAGGAGTGACAATTGGTAAGAACTTTATGATCCATGCATATTCATACATAGACAAGGACGTTTTAGAAAATAAAACTATTAAAAAATGAAAATAGCAATACACCAAGCAAATTATTTTCCATATCCAGGATTTTTCCATAAAATAAATCAAGCAGATGTTTTTGTAATTCAAGATGATGTTAAGTTTGTAAATAGGACTACTAACAGAAATAAAATAATTTCATCTTCTGAATATACATGGATAAATGTACCTATAAAAAAAGGACATAAATCATTACCTATAATGGATGTAAAAATTAATAATGAAATCCCATGGGGAAAAATAAATTTAAAGAAAATTTGTGCGGGTTATAATAAAGCAAAATTTTTTCATCTTTACAAAGATTATTTTGAAAATTTATACAAGAAAGAATGGAATAATATTTTCGATTTGAATTTTGAAACGATAAAACAGGTTCTTCGCTGGTTAGATATTAAAGTAGAAATTGTTATTGAGTCAGAATTACGTGTGTCAGGTCAACCAACAGAAAGATTAGTTAAGGTATGCAAAAAATTAGGCGCTGATACATATATTTCTGGTATTGGAGGTAAGAGATACCTAGATGAGAAATTATTCGAAAAGAATAAAATTATTTTAAAACATCAAAATTATAATCCAATTAGATATCTTCAACACATGTCAAAATCATTTATCCCAAACTTATCTATAATTGATTTACTAGCAAATGTGGGTTCTAAGAGTGGAAAATTACTAAAAGAAAATAATTAAGTTTTTAATTGGAAAAATAACTGTCTGCTTTTTTACGTGTTTTACATCAAACTCTTCTGATTATATAATTAGGTATTGGTAGCTAGCGATGTTGATATACATCAGAAAAAATATTCAATTGTGAAGAAGACTCTAGGTTATAGAGCATGGTTCTATTTTAGAATGGGTTGGACCACGTATTTTGCATTTATTTTAGCTGCAATCAATACCTTAACTGTAACATATTTTCTAGCAATTGAAAATTACCCTGAACTAATGGCCGTCTTTCCATCTTTTGAAATTTACATAGTAATAATAACATCAATTGGTATTCCCACTCTAATTTTCGTAGGTTATAGTCATTACAAAAAAACTAAAGTATTCAAATCTGAAGTGGATATTCTAGTGGAAAGTAATCCAATTCTTAGACGAACTACTGTTAATGCAGATATGAATTTAAGATTTAGTATCAAGCTTTTTGATCTTCTTTTGAAACTGTCAAAAAATAAAATAAGTGAGGACGAGTTAAATGATGCTAAAAAAATCCAAAATGAAATTATGGATCTGATTAAAAATCGTTCCTTAAGCAATGAACTTGATATGAATTATATGAATGAAAAAATGAGAAAGAAATCTGATTACGTACTACCAAAAAATCCTGGGCTGGTATGACTTCTTCGTCTACTAATAGTTTTCGAGGTTGGTATTATTTACGAATGGGATTTACGTTGTATTTTGCATTTATTTTAGCCGCAATTAATACCTTAACTGTAACATATTTTCTAGCAATTGAAAATTACCCTGAACTAATGGCCATCTTTCCATCTTTTGAAATTTACATAGTCATTGTAGTATCTATTGGGTGTCCTCTTCTAATTTTCATAGGTTATGGTCATTACAAAAAGACTAAAGCTTTTAGTTCTGAGATGGATGTTATGGTGGAGAGTAATCCAATTCTGCGAAGAAATCTAGTTAACGTAGATATTAATCTTAGATTTAATATTACGCTAATTGATCTTCTTTTGAAATTATCAAAGGATACTATTAGTGAAGAAGAACTAAGTCAAACTAAAAAAATCCAAAATGAAGTTATAGATCTGATTAAAAATCGTTCACTTACATGGGAGAGCAAGTATGATATTGAATATATCAATAACAAAATTAGAAAAAAATCTGATTTTATAATATGATAAAAAACTGAATGATAATCAATGAAATATGAAAGTATTGGGAGAACGAATACAAAAATCTCAAAAATTAGTCTTGGATGTATGTCATTTGGTGCGAAGTCTGAATGGATGATTGAATTAGATGATGCAAAACCAATTATTGATTGTGCATTAGATTTAGGAATAACATTTTTTGATACTGCAAACGCATATTCAAATGGACGTTCAGAAGAAATTCTAGGCAATTTGTTAAAAGACTGTCGTAATGATGTTATAATTAGCACTAAAGTCAGATATCAAATGGGCAATAACCCAAATGATGTAGGTCTCTCACAAGAACAAATAAACAAACAAATTGATAAATCATTGGAAAGATTACAAACTAAATTCATAGATGGGATTATGAAACACCAATTAAAGAAACACTGATTGCTTTAGATCAGTTAGTGAAAGATAAAAAAGTTGGGAAAACAGCTTTCAATATTGGATAATTATCAACTGCAAGAAAATAAGTGACAGTTAGAGTATTAATTGCTGCAAGAATAAATACAAAATAGGTTGACCATCCTGTTCTAAAATAAAACCAACCTCGAAAACCTATACGTTGATTCACGTATTCCTATTTTTTACGCACGTATATCAATATCACTACATATCCTGCTAACACTATAGCTTTTACACTATCATTTTTTTAATGAATTAATAAATCTATTTTTAATTTTAGTTGGTTCCATGTTTATTCGTTTACTGATAACTCCGCCTTTTTCAATTTTAACAATTAACATGATTGGACCTGGAATTAATTTTATTTTTTGAAAAATCTTTGTGAGTTGATTTTTTGTTTTTACCTGAAAAACCTTGTAATTTGCTGATTTAGCAATTTTACTTAATTGAATTTTATTTGTTGCTGTAGGCTGTCCACCTGTTGATTCATGACTACTATTATCAAAAATTACATGAACAAGATTTTTTGGTTTTATTATTCCTATAGTAATCAATGAACCTAGATTCATCAAAATATTTCCATCTCCATCAAATACAAAAATTTTCTTTTTTGTACTTTTTAATGCAACTCCTAAACCAATTGAGGATGCTAATCCCATTGAGCCAATCATATAGAAATTTGAATTTCTATCACAAGTGTCAAAAAGATCTCTACTGATGAAACCATTTGCAGAAATTATAGGCTGGTTACTCATTTTTTCAACTATAATGCTAATCGCTTCTTTTCTAATCAATAAAATCTCTTTTCAAAATTAATGCGCATGGTTTTTTCTCTTTGATCAATTTTAAAGCCCAATCACAAGATGCCTTCCAATTTTTTTCATTTATAATTTTAGATTGTAAGGAAAGTGCCTGAAGCAACTTTGGTTGAATCTTTCCAATTTTAGTATGTTCAGGTGCATCATTTTTTAGGAAACCTCTCCAGCCTATCAAAAAAATCATTGGTATTTTGTATAATTGAACAAGAGATGTAATTGTGCTTAAAGAATTAGCAAAACCTGCATTTTGCATAAATACTAAAGAACTGCTTTGAGACAATGTCATTCCAACAGCAATTCCAATAGCTTCATCTTCTCTAGTAGTAATAAGAATTTTATTTTTTTTAAACCCTTGATCGATAAAATGTTTCATTGTTGAATCAGGTACTCCAATAAAATTTTCAGTTCCATTATTAAATAAATAATCAAAAACTTGTTTTTGTGTTAATTCTTTCAAGAGACATAGCCTAATTTTCGTAGTTTTTCCTCAATACTTTTTTCTTGTGATTTCATATCATGCATCTCTTGTAATTTAAAAATATCCTCCATTGATGACATTTGATTTTGTAATTGAGACATATTATTAGCATTCTTCATTTGTTTAAGTAATTTTGACAGTGCAAAATGTGCTGCACGTAATGTTTGATTAGCATAAATAACCATTTTTATTTTGTGTTCTATTAATTCATCAACATTTACAGAATAATATGTGGTGGGAATCACTACTAATGGGGCACTACCCTTCCATGAATCAGAAAATTCAAAAATTTCTTCTGGGGTAATTTTTTTAGAATGAATTAAAATTAGATCAGCACCTGCTTTTTCATAGGCATATGCTCTTTTAAGGGCCTGTTCTATGCCTATCCCAGAAATCAAAGCTTCAATTCGGGCAATTATAGTAAATGCCTTATTTTGTTTTGCCTCATTAGCAGCTAATATTTTAGCGGCAAAATCTTTTTCAGATAATAATTGGTTATTACCACCTTCTAACAAACTATTTTGTTTTGGAAATGTTTTATCTTCAATACAAATACCAGCGATTCCTGCATTTTCATATTTTTTAACCATATATCTAACATTAGTTGCATCACCATAACCAGTATCACAATCTGCGATAACAGGTATTTCACAAGCATTCGCCATGTTTGACGCAGCAGTAAAAAATTCTGTCATTGTTAAAATGCTTGCATCAGGAACGTTATTGATCGCTGAAATTGCAAAACTTCCAGCCCATACTGCATCGAATCCAGATAATTCAACTAATTTAGCAGACATTGCATCATATGCACCACAAACTTTGACAATAGGTTGATTATCTAATAACTTAACAAGATTTTCCGACTGGCTCATAATTTTTGGTAAAAGATGAAGTTATAAAAAACATTCCATTAACTCTGATGTTTTCCTCTGAACTTATTAATTAAAAAATTAAAAATTTTTTTAGAATAAAGTCTATTACCTATCAAAAATAGTATCAGATTTAATTTTAAAGTAAATTTAGATGAATTTCTGTGAATCGAGTTATGTTTGGAAACCATTTGTTCAAAAAGTGAATCCCACCATTGAGCTATTTTTTCTGTATTCGCAATCTCAAGAACAAACTCTCTCTCTCTCTCAAGTAAATCATCTCTAAATTGCTTAGATTCAACCACCTTATCAATGACTTTAGCAATTTCTTTAGGTTTATTTGAAGTAGGTAAAAATGGTGATTCTACTTGTTTATTTTCCAAAATGTATTGTATGGATTTATCTGCATAATTAATTACAGGTTTTTTGCAAAAAATGGATTCTAGTTCTATATTTTCAAAATCACCAATTCTCAAATTTCCAATTACGGCATCTGCCCAAGTGTAATATTTTGTAATTTCATTTCTTTTTATCATAGGAATTAATTTAACTTGTTTTGGTCTTGACTCTCTAATTTTTAATGATGTTCTTCTTTCCTGATCTGTACCAACATCTCTCCAATCCACTTGAATTATATCAAAATCAGTTTTACAATATTTTATTGCCTCCCACAAAATATCGGTTCCTTTTGATAACCCAAATCTTTGAGGACAAAAAAAAGTAAACCTTTCTTTCTTCTTATCAATGGGTTTGGTTGCATCATTAAATAGTGTTGGATCAATTATGACTCTATCAAGTCGGATATAGTTTTTCGAAAACTTTTTTAGATAAGGTAAAATCCAGCGTCCACCTACATGAGCTATAGCACTATCAAAAACACGCCGATAAAACCTTCTTTCAAGAAAATTTAATGTGTGAAGAGGTTGATTAAACCATTCTTCTGTTGAATTCTTAATAAAGCGTGGAGCATCTATGTCTCTTCCAACATACAATGAAACATAATTCAAATCTGCTAAATATGCAATACGTTCTCCAACACCCATAGTAATGCAAAAATCAAAATTATTTTTTATTTCATTAATTTTTTTTACTTGATCTAATATCTTATAATTTTCGAATAATTCATAATTATCATCGTATGTAAATATTCCAGCATCATCTTTTGGAGAATTAATAATGTGAATTTTGGTTTTTGTGAATTTTCTTAATGTTGATAAATTGTTACCTACGTCTCCAATAGCTAGTATATTAATCGTCATACAAACGTTCTCGATTCTAAACAATTATTTATTATTATTAACAAATACTACGGTTTTAGGCATGACGATTAGTCTAATTCATGATTGATTTATTACTTCAGAATTTGTAAAAATGCTTTTTAGTTTGTATTTTTAGTTTGTAATCATGATAAAGATTAGTAAAGAAATAAAAAATGCGTATAAAAATAAGAATATACTTGTAACTGGGGGTACGGGTTCTATTGGATTAGCACTTGTAAAACAGTTAATATCTTGTAAACCAAAATCCATCAAAGTTTTAACAAATGATGAAAATTCGGTTTTTGATTCAGGTAAGATAATAGGGGAAAATAAATTAATAAAATATATCATCGGAGACATACGAGATAAAGAGCGTTGTCAATTAGCTCTGCGAAATGTGAACATAGTATTCCATGCTGCTGCAATGAAGCATATTGATATATGTGAGGAAAACCCATTTGACGCCGTTAAAACTAACGTAATCGGAACTAGCAATATGCTGGAAGCCTCTATTTTGGAAGGTATTTCAAAATTTGTTTTTATAAGTACAGATAAAGCAACAACTCCAACAACTACGTTAGGTGCTAGTAAGCTACTTGCAGAGAGATTAACATTAGTTGCTGGAACATATAGTGAAAATCAGAAAATGATATTTTCTGTTGCTAGATTTGGAAATGTTATCGGGTCACGAGGTTCAGTATTTCAGATATTTTATCAACAATTAAAAAAGAATTTACCTCTTACAGTTACTGATTCAAGAATGACAAGATTCATCATGTCAATATCTGATGCAGCATCAACGATTCTAAAAATTGGTCATATAGCAAAAGATTCAGAAACTTTTATTCTAAAAATATCTTCAGTAAAAATCGAAGACTTGGCAAAAATAATGATTCAAGTTTATAAGGAAAAAAATAAACTTACAAAAGATCCAAAGATAGAAATTTCAAATCCGAGAGGTTATGAAAGATTTCATGAATTTTTGGTTACAAATGATGAGATGCGGTTTTGTCATGACATTGGAGATATGTATAAAATTACAAAAAAACCAGTCAAGCATAATATATCATTAAAAGCCGTTAATTCCGCTACGGCAACAAGAATTCCAAAAAATAAACTACATCGAGTAATAAACGAACTATTTGACGAAGTAGTTTACTAGATATTTTGAAAAATAAAATGGAGGAAAACTCCTCTTTACAAGATTTTTACAGGTAAGTAGGACAATATGGCTGTAAACAAAGTTCTTCAAAGAGGAATGGATTGAATGATTGGACACGAAATTGCTGAACTTGATAAAAAGAGCTTACCTAATACCGAAAAAACCAGTCAAACAGGATTGTCTTTACCAATATTTCCAGGATTGAAAAGTGAAGAAATTATACACATTTGTGATTCCATAAAAGAATTTTTTCAAAATTAATTTATTCTTTAAATGGAAATCAGGATTCCATTATTTTCAAGTAATTGTGGTAGTTTTTTATCAGCAGAAGTTATCAAGTAGTTTTTTAATATAAAATTAATGGCTGATTGGAAAAAACCAACAATAGAACATCAAAAAATTACAAAATATGGTTATTTTGTTGAATATCCTGAAAATCTCATTTTAAGAAAAAATATAGATATTGGAGTTTTTACGTACATAAATTCACATTTTGGAGTTGAAATTCAAGATGGAGTGGAAATAGGACCACACTGTTCTATTTTATCACATAGTACTATAGGAAACAGAAAAGGCAAAGTTATTATCAAAAAATCTGCTAAAATTGGTGGATATACGTTGATAATGCCTGGAGTAACAATTGGTGAAAACTCTCTGATCCATGCATATTCGTACATAGACAAAGATGTTGAAGATAATAAAATTATTAAAAAATGAAAAAATACTTCAAGATGACGATTACTAATAATAGATGGAAAAAGTTTTTCATCTTTTTCTAAAGATGAAATTGTAAAAATCTATGAATTGATTTGCAGTATGCTAGGAACATTGTATATTCAAAATATTAATTCTAAAAAAATCGTATATACAAAATTCTGTTATCCATCACAAGTATGGTTTATCTAATCAAAATTTATGATACAACTATACAAAAAATAGGTAACTGATAGTGATATTTCGAAAATATAATAGGATACAAAATTCATCTAGGTGGATTCAGCGAAAGATTGGTTCGTTCATAGATCCTAAACAAAAACGGCATGCCCATGTAGGCTCACCTGAATTATATAAGAAGAATAGAGATTTCCAAATCAAATTTTTAAAAGATATGGGACTGATACCTGGAGACTATCTACTGGATATTGGCTGTGGAACATTAGTAGGTGGAATACCCATCATCCACTATTTGGAAAAGCGTCACTATTACGGTATAGAAAAACGACCAGATGTTCTTGAAGAAGCCAGAAAAGAACTTCTTGCATCGAAACTCACACATAAAACACCAGTGCTTTTATCGGAAGATATTGCGTCTCTCAATCTTGAGAGAGTATTCAATTTTGTGTGGGCTTCAAGTGTTCTAATCCATTTTAAGGATGAGATATTGGAAGATTGTTTTGCATTTGTAAGCAGTCATCTAAGTAAGCAAGGTAAATTCTACGCCAATGTGAATATTGGAAATAAAAAGGATGATAGCTGGAAAGGATTTCCGGTAGTATGGCGAACGCTGGATTTCTATAAGAAGATGGGTTCTTCTTATGGATTAACAGTTCAAGATATTGGTTCACGCCAAGAATTTGGACTAGCGTATCTAGATAATCAAAGAATGTTAGAAATATCTAAGAAATAGAATTTACTAACAACTAACAATTGTTATCGCTTGAATGTAGTATTTCATCAATAATTTTTCTATATTTTGGATGATCGACCGCCTGGTATTCACCATCAAATATTTCGATAAACATTGAATCCTCAAGAGCAATAAAAAGATGCGCAGTATTTTGTTGTACATTGATTATCGATGGCGCAGAATTTTTTTTTATTTGCTCAACATTGTTCTTTAGATTTTCTTCTCTTAATTCTATTTTTCCATATACAACAATATGGGTTGATGGAAAATTATGGAAGTGCCCACCACGTGCAAACCCTTTTTTTATCTCAACAATATTAATTTTTTTAGTACCAAGTGACAAAAATAAAATTTTCCCCCGTTTATCCTCTACTTGTTTTTCGAATTGTAAATTCATAGTTTAAAACATATTTGTTATAATCACTTCATTAATTCTTTGTCTAAAAACTATACTATCAATTTTCATGTTTTTCATTTATATTGAAATAAGTTATTTACAATTAAAGTGATTATTTAATGAAAATTCTTGTTACTGGTGGTGGAGGATATCTTGGCTCGATTTTTTGTAGAAAGATGTTAGCTAAAGGACATAAAGTCAGAGTTTTAGATGCATTGTGGTACGGAAATGAATCACTGGAAGAATTATCCAATAATGCAGATTTCGAACTGGTGCAGGAGGATATTCGAAATCTAGTCACTACTGTATCAACAATGAAAGACATGGATGCTGTAGTTCACCTAGCCTCGATTGTTGGTATGCCTGCTTCAAGCATAGATCCTATTGCTAGTGAAGAAGTAAATTATTTAGCTACAAAAAATATAGCCGAACTCTGTCAGCTTCATGAAATAGAGACATTTGTTTTTGCTAGCACATGTTCTATTTATGGAAGTCAGCCTAATACTGTGATTACAGAAAAATCTAAAGTTTCTCCCATGGATTTCTATGCTACCCAAAAATACTTGTCAGAAAAGGCTACACATTCGGTTAATAGATCACCTTTGATATTACGATTTGGAACATTATTTGGTTACTCACCAAGAATGAGATTTGATTTGGTTATCAATCTGTTTACTGCTCAGGCAATAAAAGAAGGAAAAATTACAGTTTTTGGAGGTAAACAAAACAGACCTTTCTTACATGTAGACGATGCAGCAGAATCAATTGTTTTTGGACTTGAAAAAAATTTAACTGGAACTTATAATGTTATTTCAGAAAATTTTACGTTGCTACAAGCTGCAGAAAAAGTTAGTAAAATCACAGGATGTGAAATACAGATCAAATCTGAAGTTGAGGATGAAAGACACTATAATGTTTCAGCAGATAAATTAAGTTTGACTGGATTTAGCGCGTCTAAGAAATTGGATGACGGTATCAAAGAAATAATTGATGCGTTATCTGATGGAAAAATTAATGATTTTAAAGATAAAAAATATAGCAACTATGAAATTCTTCTTGGTAAACATGAAACAGATGAAATCATAAGAAAGAGATTATTATAGTAGATTTTTTATTATTCAAGCTTTTCAAAAAACATATCAATCGATTCAACCAGTAAATTCTTTTCTTCAGTTGTCATGTTTGGATAAATTGGCAATGTTAACACTTGATCTGCAATTTTCTCTGTTACTGGTAAATTACCTAATTTCGTACCAAACTTTTTTTTGTAGAAATCAGTTAAATGAATTGGATAAAAATAAACTTTTGAAAATATACCATCTGCAAGAAGATGCGAATGTAGTTTGTCACGAATTATCTTATTAGGTAATCTGATTGTATACATTTGATAAATATGAATATATTCTGTATTTCCTTTTGGAACTTGAATTTGTGAATGTTTTGATAATCTTTCAGAAAGAAAATTTGCGTGCTCCTGTCTCATTTTTATAATCTTATCCAACTTTTCAAGCTGTGTAATGCCTAAACATGCGGTAATCGTAGACATTCTCCAATTATAGCCAACCCCTTGATAATTTGACTCGTGCGGATTGTTAAAATAATTAATTTTATCTATTCTACCATGTGATCTTATTAGTTTTATTTTCTCATAAATCTCTCTAGAATTTGTGGTGATTGCACCGCCTTCACCAGTTGTTAAAACTTTATTTCCCGTAAAACTAAAAATTGTTGCGTCAGCGTTTGAACCAACCTTTGTCCCTTTTACAGAAGAACCCAATGCTTCAGCAGCATCTTCAATTAGGATAAGTCCTGCATCCTCAATCTGTTTCTTAATTTCAAAAATCTTACAGGGTAATCCACCACAATCCATGGGAATTATGGCTTTGGTTCTACTGGATATTCTCGCCTGAATTAATTCAGGGTCTAAACCAAGATTTGTTTCTTCGATTTCTGCAAAAGTTGGTATTGCATCTACGAAAAGAACCGAATTTACAGTTGAAATAAAGGTAAAAGAAGGAACTATTATTTCAGCGCCCTTTCCTAATTCATATGCTAAAAGAGATGCATGCAAAGCTGAGGTTCCTGAATTAAGTGTCAAACAGTAATCAGATCCAACATAGTTCTTTATGGCATTTTCAAATTGTTCTACTTCTGGACCTATAGCCCATCTATTTCCACGTTTAATTATTTTAGTAACTAGATTAAGATCCTCATCATCAGTATAGATTTTATAAAGTGGTATTTTCCATTCTGGCATAATTAACTATTTTCTGGTATTAATTTAAAATACACTGTTAATTGAGAAATTGTACTTAATTTATTAATACAAAATAAAGCCAAATTATCTATTGAATGTTCTAGTAATTGGCGCTCATCCTGATGATGAAGTTGTAGGAATGGGTGCAACAATTAAAAAATTGAGTAAGAAGAACAAAATTTTCCTTTGTATTATTACTGATGGAACTACTGCTCAATATGATGATAAAAAAATGATAAAAGTGAGACGTGATGCGTGTATTAAGTCATCAAAATTACTAGGTATTACTAAGGTAAAATTTCTAGATTTTCCGGATATGGGATTAGATACAATATCACAATTAGAAATAAACAAAGAATTAGAAAAGATAATTGAAGATTATAAACCTAAGGTAGTTTATACCACACCAGCACATGATCTGCATAAGGATCACCAGTTGATATTTGATTCAGCTTTAGTTGCAACAAGACCTTTTTCAAGTTCTGTGAAACAATTGCTATCATACGAGTGCCCTGGACCAGTTAAACAACCATTTCAACCAACAGTATATCAAAATGTTGAAAAAGAATTTTCGTACAAACTAGAGGCGTTTAAAACGTATAAGAGCGAAGTAATGAAATTCCCTCATCCACGTTCTTTAATAGCAATAGAGAACCTTGCAATACAAAGAGGAGTGGAATCAGGTTTGAAGAAGGCAGAAGCATTTCAACTAATTCGTAGTATTAACCAATAAGAAGATTGAAACCCTAGAAAGACAAAATTTATCACTCTTACTCATGGAATTTTTCATAATTAATCTCAAAAACTTTGATCTTTAATTTCTTAAAACCGAATTCATCTGAATCAAAAATTTTCTTTAGATATGGGTATTGATTATAATTATAAAATAACTCATCTGTAAATGGATAGTATAGCCCTTTTTTCTGATTAGCAATAATATATTTCAAGTCATATTTTTCTCCATCAGAAATTAATTCTTCTAATGTTTCACCATATGGTGCAGATGAGATTTTAAATGAATTTTCTTTGTCGGGAATTATTTTTGAATTAATTTCATAACTTTTGAATTTTTCGGGCGATTCGGTAATTCTTAGGTAACTAACATAATCTAAACCTCCTCCCCAATCTCTGAGTACAACTCCCTGTAAATTATTTAACGCATATTCTGAAAACTCAAATTTTTCATTTTCTAAGATAGGATCCGGCGTTCCATATCTTGTCATAAATATAGATGAAAGTAAAATTATTGTTATGATGATTCCTATAATGAAAATATCTTTTTGCCTTCTGGAAAATGAAAAAGTATTCAGCCCGTATTCAGTTACTCTTTGAATTGGTATAACTGAAAAAATCATTAAAAACGGTAATAGATACATCATAAATCTTCTATCAGCTATCACTGACATGACTATTGTTAGAGATGCAAGAGATATCAAAATGAAGATCCAGTTTGCCTTTATGTAATTTGTATTTTGATCAAAGGCCCTAAATGAAAACATTATTCCAAATGGAATTAAGACGAACAAAAAAGGAAATGATAAAACCGTAATTATTTGAAAACTATTGTAAAAACCTTGCAAAATAAAAGTCTGAATGAATGAAGGTAGTCCATTTTCTTCAATATAGTCAAATGGAGAGTTAGTTGTTTTTGTATATATTTCACTATAAAATAATTCAGGGCTGCCAGCAAAAATTATATTTTTATAATCCGAATAAAATGGGTCTCCAAATTCTTCATTACGTTCTAACAATACGGGTGAAATTACCAATAAAAATAAAACTACACCAAGTCCATAGTTCCTAAACAAATTAGGAGATCCTCTTAATGTAACAAAGTAAACAATTGTAATTACAATAAATACAAAAACTCCATTAATTCTTATCCAATAAGCAAGTCCAGCCAAAAATAGCGAAATTAAAACAAATCTTGTATTCTTATTTAAAATAAAATAAAATGAACCTATTATAGCAAGATGAAATAACGGCTCGGATAGCCCAAAACCAGAATTATAATTAAGGTGTGGTTCAAATGCAAAAAGACTTGCTAGGACAATCGAATATCTTTCATCAAAAAACTTTCGTCCTACCATATACATCATAGGTATAGAAAATGTGGCTACACCAATACTTAGTACTCGTATTGTATTAGAATAATCAAAGAAATTTTCCGAGTCAATGAATCCAAAAAATATGGATACGAATAATGACCATCCCATGCCTCTATGTGATGATTGTGAAAAATCACCGTTTGTATGAGCAATTGCATTAAGTGTATAATCAAGATTATCTGAATTTACTGGAATAGAAAAATCTACTAAATATAATTTCAAACCCAATGAAATTAAAGAAATTATAATTAACGAAAAAACTATTTGTTTTTTATTCAATTTATTTCCAAAAAATGAACTCTTTAATTATTTGGTAGCTTAATTGTGCACCAACTGTTAGTGGTCTCATTTTTCTTTCACCACCTATTCTATCAGGTTCTCTACTTTCAATTTCATAAATTGGAATTTTTCTTTTAGCTAACCTAATACATGTTTGTTGTTCAATATTCAAATATTGTGCGTCTGTCTTCAATTCATCCCAAAACGTTCTCTTAATAATCCGAAACCCATTTAATGCATCAGTATAATTACCCCCAAAAAAAGAATTTACTAAAAATGTAAACATTTTATTTCCAAAATATTCAAACCAATTTGCATCATTACTAATTGAATTTTTTCCAAATCTTGAAATGTGAACTACATCGTGACCTTGCTTAGTCTTCTCAATCAATTTAGGTATATCCTCAGGCAAATCATTTCCATCCGGACTAAAAAACATAATATAGTCTGATTGTGTTGCATCTGTACCAATTCGGCAGGCATTTCCCTCTCCTTTGTTTTTTTGATGAATTACGTCAAATCCTAATTCTTTAGCCTTTTCTACAGTTCCGTCAGTTGAACCACCATCAACGAACACAATTTCTTCTGCCCAATTTTTATTAATTTGAGGCATTATCGTACTTACACCATCAATTTCATCTAGAGTTAAAATTATTATTGTGATAGACATTAGGGAACGATTAATTCAATTATTTAAAATTATTAATACTTACGACTAGATCATCAAAATTCTAAATATTAATTCACGTATAATGTCTGAGTACTTTTTTTATTATTGCTTAAAACTGTAAAATTACTGAATAATCATGAAAATTGTAATATTAGCAAATGATAATGTGGCATATTCTGGAATTTTATCTTATCCAATATTGAAAAAATTTTCAAAGGAGATATCAGGAATATTTATTCAAGATGGTATATTAAATTCAGATACTAATTCTTCAGATTTATTCAATAAAGTAAAAAAGAAATCCGGTTTACAATATGCAATATTCTTAGCAAGAGAAATATTAAATTATAAAATTGCAGTTTTTATTCGAAGAATTTTTCATATGAATAAGCATTCAGATGATTGTTACCTTGATAATAATTCAAATCTTGGAAAAATTTTCGACATTCCGGTTTTCAAAATAAAAGGGTCCATACATGATGAAATTTGGTTAAATAAAATTAATGATTTAAAACCCGATTTGATTATTTGTGCTAGATATGGAGAAATTTTAAAAAAATCACTTTTAACAATACCAAATATTGGAGTGATCAATTTTCATCCTTCATTATTACCAAAATATAAGGGATTAGGACCAATTTTTCAGGCATTACTACATAATGAAAATGAGATCGGATTTTCGTTCCATTATATTGATGAAGATGTAGATACAGGTGAAATAATTAAAAGACAAAAAATAAAAACTGAAAAAAATGAATCTGTTAGCCGTATAACTATTCGTGTACATATAGCAGGAGGATATGAATTATTATCTGTAATAAATAATATTAAAAAAGGAAATAAGAAAACTGAAGAGGTTATACAAGATGCCGGAAATTTTTTTAGTTGGCCTGAAAAAAAGTATGTTAAAAAATTTATTCAATCTAACAAAAAATATATTGAATTTAGAGATTTTTTATCACTTGTGTTTTACAATCCAAAAAAATTTTAAAAATCTCAAATAATTTTAATTATAAATAATATGATGCAGTGATTTTTAGTCCTTGATCTAAGGTGTATTTTGGTTTCCACTTCAATAATTTTTTTGCTTTTAAATTATCAACCTCAAGTTTTGGAATTTCCAATGCTCTTTTTGGAAAACTATTCCATTTGATTTTTCCTTTGTAACCTGTAATCTTTCTAATTTTTTCTGCAAGCTGTTTAATAGATATTGATTTCCCAGTTCCAATGTTAATCGATTCGCCAATGATTTTTTTATTATGACTTTCAGTAGCTAGTTGATATGCAGCAAGTAAATCTGGTTCAAAAATAAAATCACGAATAGGAGTTGGATCACCTAATTTGATAGGAGATTTTCCATTATTCATTTGGTATATCATATTTTCTATCACAAACTGGTGATTGTACCGTCTGCCATAAGAATTTGCATTCCTAAAAATTATTGCCGGAAATCCATATGCTTGATTAAGATATTTTAAAAATTTCTCTGATGCTATTTTTGCTACACCATATGGACTAGCAGCTCTCAACTCCGCAGTTTCTTTGGTTGGAAATTTCGTTTGTATTCCATATGCCTCAACAGAACCAGAAAAAATGAATCTCTTAAGTTTAGGAAGAACTCTACGTGCAGCTTCAGCCATATTAACAACACCAAGAAAATTTACATTAAATACTTCAGTGGTATGAGTAAAACTATAAGCAACTGAAGTTTGCGCAGCAAGATGAACTATTACATCAGGTTTAAAATTATTCAAAACGTCGTGAATGTTCAGATAATCAGTTAGATCACCAAAATAAAATGATATTCCATTACTTTTCTCTCCCAGTATCATCGATTCAGTGTTTGAAGCAATTGCGCGATCGGATTTTGCTACATTTCTAGCTAATGTTCCAATTTTATGACCTTTTTTTAACAATGAATTTGATAGTTGTTGCCCTAAAAATCCAGTTGTGCCAGTAATAAAAATTCTCATAGAAAACAAAAATCTGTAACTATATTATAGATTGCGTTTAAATTATAATTTAAAAAGCCTTAACTCGCTCGGTTAATTTTGACATATTAGAAAACTCTGATGCCCTTGGATCCAAATTGCCCTTTTCAATTTTAGATAAAATATCCTGAATACTATTTCTAATAGTTTTTTTTGAAATAAATCTTAGATTGTTTTTAATTTTATCAAATGAAACTTTGTAGGTTCTCAAATCTGTTTTTGATCCAGTTATTTCAATCTCGGTTGATGGAACAAACTCTTGAATAATTTCTGCAAGCATTTTTTTTGTGTAGTTCTCACTAGTATTTCCAACATTATATACTTGACCAGAAATAAGGTTCTTGGAACTTTTGATCGTAGTTATACACGCATTTGAGATATCATCCACATGAGATAATGGTCTCCAGGAATTTGGACCGTAAATTCTAATTTTTTTGTCTAGAATAGCATCACGAAGAAATTCTTGTAACAGTAAATCAAATCTCATTCGTGGTGAAAGACCATGTGCAGTAGCAAACCGGAGAATGCAAGGTTCAAAACTAGAATTCTTGGTATTTAAAATAAAATTTTCAGAATTTACTTTTGTTTTGGAATATAATGAAAGAGGTTGTATCGGACTATTTTCATCAACTATGGTTGAAGCTGAACCATAATTACTACATGTAGATGCAAAAATAAATCGTTTTACACCTTGTTTTTTTGAAATATTTACTAGTTTTTTGGTGGCATCTTCATTAATCTGTTTAGCAGCTACTGGAATTTTTTTACAAAATGGATCACCAACAATGGCAGCCAAATGAATTATACAATCAATATCTTTTACCGCCTCATTCAAGGTTTTTTCATCCCGAATATCTTTCTCAATTAATTCAACTGAATTCTTAGATATTAGATCAGAAATTCCGTCCCTGCCATAAATTAATGAATCTATGATCCTAACATTATAACCTAATTCTACAAGTTTGTGTGTTAAAACACTTCCAATATATCCTGCCCCTCCAGTTACAAGTATTGATTTGATCTTGTTCATATTCAAAAGATAAGTCATCTTTATTTATCGTTTTTTAAGAAATTAGATGAAAACATTTGAAAAGAATTAATCAAATTGAACCATCTATGGATAATGCAGAAAAAAAAGAGTTAATGTCAGTTATAGATTCTGGTTGGTATACTGAATCATCAAAAACAAAGGAATTCGAAAGAATGTTCGCAAGTTTTGTTGGGGCAAAATATGCTTGTGCAGTAACTAGTGGTACAGCCGCACTGTATGTAGGACTCAAAGCCTTGAATATAGGAATGGGAGATGAGGTTATTGTTCCAGATCTAACGTTTGTTGCTTCCCCAAACTCAGTTGAAGCAACCGGTGCAAAACCTGTTCTAGTAGATATTGAAAAGAATGCACTGAATTTAGATTTGAATAAGATGTCTAAATCAGTTAATAAAAAAACAAAGGCTGTTATGCCTGTGGATTTTAATGGTAGGCCAATAGATATGAAAGTTCTTCGAGAGTTTGCAGACAAAAAAGATATAATGCTAATTGAAGATGCGGCTCACGCAATCGGTTGTTATTACAATAGAAGGCATGTAGGTACTATTAGCGATGTTGGAATTTTTTCCTTCAGTACACCGAAAATCATTACAACTGGACAGGGTGGTATGATAGTTACTAACGATAGACAAATCTATGAAAGAGCAATGGCTTTGAAAGACTTTGGGCGCAAGATTGGTATAAAAAAACAAATGGAAAAATCATTTTCACATTCAACTATTGGCTATAACTTTAAATTTACAGAGTTTCAGGCTGCTATTGGCATCGCACAAATGCGTAAATTACAAAAACGTATCATAAAAAAGAGAAGAATGTTTATGAAATACGTTGATTTACTTTCTAATGTTGAAGGTATAGAATTTTTAAAAACTAATCTAAAAAACGTAACACCATGGATGATAGATATTTTTCTAAAATCACCGGCAAAAAGAGCACAATTAATCAAATATCTTGAAAAAAAACAAATTGGAACAAGAATATATTATCCACCCATTCACAGATTGAAACCATACAAGAAGACGGATCGAGAGTATAAACAAGCTTCAAGTTTCTCTGATAGAGGATTATGGTTACCCTCATCTGTAACGTTGACTGATAAACAAATTGAAATTGTATGTAATGAAATAAAACGATTTTCTAAATAGCGGATGATAGGTATTACACCTACTAATGTACCACAACCAATATCCGGTAGATAGTCTTCAGGCATCAGTCCCATATCTAAAGAAAATTTTTGATTCAGATGAATTCGGTTTTAAGAAATTAAAGATCAAAGTTTTTGAAATTGATTATGAAAAATTTAATAAATTACTAAATAATTAATTTTCATTTATCCATTCATTATACAAATCATAATCAATTTTAAATAATTTTACATGATAATTAAAACCATTTTCCCTAGAGTCATATTCTTTAACTAAAAACGGATATTTATTTTCGTGATTAAATATATCTCTTAGATGAAGCCTTAATTCATCATTTATCAGTGAGGAATTATTAATTTCATCTAAAAGTAGATGAGTTATTTTTTGTTTTTCCAGTACTTGAAAATAGTCTCTTAAATTGTCAATTTCCGTGTTGTGATAATCTATAGATTCCTGTAGTTCTAATTCACCTATATCTGGGTTCCATTGCTTTAGTTGTTCATTCCATCCTCGCGTTGACTCGCCCCTCATCGTAGTCGTAATTTTACTTGGTGGCAACTCTTTCTTCAAGATGGGAAATTCGTCTACATTCTGTAAGCTGACCCAAGAAAAATAAGTAAATTCTCCCCCATATGTTTCCAATTCTTTATTTATCTTCATTTCTTTTTGTCCAATCTCTGCTAAAATTTCATATGCTTCTCGATAATGTTCATTGTCCATTGCTTTCCATTCTACAAAAATAATTGATGACAAAATTATTCCTCCAATGATTATACAAAAAATTAAATTTCTCCTATGAAATTTCTCAAGAAATATTTTAAAAGCAAAACACGCAAGTACACAAAAAATTGGATATAGAACATAAAGATATTTCATTTCTTGAAATTCTCTTGAATACGCATAAAATGCTGGTATTAACATTACAACTATCGTAAATATGATTGTGGATTTTTTATAATCCATCTTTTTAAAAATAAATATTATTCCTAAAGGAATAAAAATTATGAAAGATGGAATTTGAGCCCATCCAATATATTTAATTAAATTAATACTTCCAAGATATAGAAAATCTCCAAATGCTGAACTATTCTCTTGTATTTCTGCTTGATAATACTTTGAACCATGTGAAATATGACTGATGAACCCATCTGATCCTGTAGTTTCATTTCTTAAAGATGATACAGGTATCAAAATCAGAATGAAAATTGATATGCAAATTATATATTTTATTAAATCTTTTTTCTGCCTTCTAAATCTAATAAAAAATACTACGGATAGTGGAATTATCATTAATAATCCCTCATATCTTGTTATGGCAAGTAAAGCTACAATTCCAAAAGCCAAATAAATTTTCTTGAAATTATTTGAAAGAAAAAGAAATAGTAACAATGCCATTAGAAAAATGTACATGCTTTCTGGTGTTCCAATAAACGAATTTTGAATTAATCTTGGTTCAAAAATAAATAATGTTGCACCCAATAATGAATAACTTTTTTTAAAATACATAGAACATAAAAAATAAACTGGAAAAATTGTAGCTACTGAAAATACAACTCCAACAAATCTCTGCATGTTGTGATAGTCTAGAAAATTATTTGAATCCATGAGTTGAAAAATTATTGAAAGAAATGATGGCCAACCATTATTAACTACTGAATGACCATATGGTAATTGGTTTAGTATACTCATATCTATTGCATACCAAAAATATCCTTGTGAATCATTAAAGAGCGGAACATCATATGGAAAATATACCAATCTTAGAATTAATCCGGCAAGTCCAATCAACATAAGAAAAACTATTGGTTTTTTTGTAGAGTTTTCGAACGTATTGACAATATTTAATTTTGCAGACATTTACACAGCCCTTAAACTTCTACTCATAATGAACAAGAAAATTGATTCCCATGTCAATATAGCAACTATAACCCATGCCAGTCCAACAGTGCCATATATTGGTCCAAAATAAAGAAAACCTCCAATTAATACTACAAGTGAAACAAATTTTGTGATTAGCACAAACTTGCTTTTCTCCATCCCTAAAAATTTCGATGAATAAAGAATAGAAATTGTACCTGGTATTATTCCTAAACTCATTATTTGTATTGCATCTTTTGCATCAATAAATTTTGGAAATATCCAATCAATTACATTTGGTAAAATAGTTACTCCCAAAACTGTTATGATTATTGAAATAATTATTGTTATTTGGCGAATTTTTTTATTTGGTTCTCCACTTGCATCTAATGGCAGTAAATATTTGTAAACAACCGCAGTAAACATCATCATCATGGTTAACATTTGAGCCGCTAACGAATAATTCCCTAATAATGCAAATCCTAGTACTGGTGCTATGATTAACTTATCAACACTTCCACCTAAACCTGCTGTTAAACTCATCACATAATTGTTTATGATAAAACCTTTTCTAGGTTTAAGTAACGCAAAATCTATCTTTGTTCTTGAAAATTCTTTTACAAAAATGACTAGATGAGGAATGTATGAAAGTGCTAAACCGTAAATAATACCATATACATCAAATACAAAATACAGCCCAATTCCCAAAATTAATGTTAAAATTTTTTGTGATAGAACAAGTTTAGAATATTTTACAAATAATTTTTTTCCTAATATTACAGAATTCACTAATGAAAATACTACGAATCCTACTGCAAGTAGACCTGCATCTAGTCTATTTAAGAAAATTGTTATTATTGCCAATGAAATAGCTGCTGCTAATATGCTAATCAAAAACAACGTTGATTGAATTTTTACATTTTTGGCAGTATACACAGTTAAAGCATTAGAACTACCTAATAGTGATACCATTTGTGCTAAACCAGCAATACTTATGAAATAAATCAGTTCACCATAAATTTCCGGGTTAAGTTGTGATGCAATGTATAACCAAAAGAATGCAGAAATTACTGAACCTACTATATCTGCAAATCCAATAGACAGCAGTCCCTTTTTTCCAATTATGTTATCTTTGAAATTTTTCCAAGTATTTTTCATGTATATTTTAGTTTTTAATTTTTTTCTCTAACTACACTAACTAGTGAATAAAGCAGAATGCCTGTTAGCAATAAAACAACTGCAATCAGTATACTTCCTGCACCAATCAATGTTAAGTTTGTATTTAGTCGACCGATATCCGCATAATATTCTATCGAGAGAGATGTGAAAAGCAATCCAATTACAAAGAATATCATTGAGGGAATACCATAAAACTTCAGTGGATGTTCAATGGAAGTAAATTTTATTGTGCTTAACAAAACAGATGAACCATGTGAAATTGGATTATGTGTAGATGTGTCTCCATCATAAACAATCTTAATTGGTACCTCTGAAATTCTAAAATTTTTGGCACTTGCTTTTATTAAAATTTCAGTTGATATTCCCATTCCTAATTCTGATGGATTTAACTCATTCAACACTTTTTTTGAATAAGCTCTAAAACCACTCTGAGAATCAGTTAATTGTTTTTTTATTGTTACATTTGTAATTTTTGTTATTAACTTAATTCCTGCTTTTCTATACCGTGGAACTTCTTTTGCACTTTCATCTAAAAATCTTGAACCAATTACTAAATCTGATTCTCCATTAATAATTGGATTAATGACTCTGTTAATATCCTCAATTCTATGTTGTCCATCAGCATCAAATGTTACTAAGATATCCCCACCCAAATCTTTTGATTTTAAAAAAATACTCCTAATAGCTGCCCCATATCCTAAATTCTTCTCGTGATTAATCATTGTGGCTCCCAACTCTTCGGCTATTTTAGATGTCAAATCTGTTGAACCATCGTTACATACAATTATCTTATCTGCAATCTTCTTTAATTGAATAATTAAAACTGCAATATTCTTTTCTTCGTTAAATGCTGGAATTCCTACAATAATCTTCAATTTTCCACCTTTTTCTTAATTTTAGGATTTTAGACTATAAAACATACTACTCAAAGTATTTCCACTTGTTCTAAATTTCGATGGTTTACTTCATCGTTTTTAGTAGAAAATATAATTAGACAAATTGTATACGATTTTGCGAGACAAATTGGATTCAAAAACTAAATTTGGTATTATTGGCTGCTCAAGAATTGCAAAATGTTCAACTATTCCTGCCATAATTAAATCAGAATTTGCAGAAATAGAAATAATTGGAAGTAGATCACTAGACAAAGCTAAAACATTTTCTAATGAATTCAATTCTAAAAAATTTGGTACTTATGAAGATATAATTTCAGATGATTCGGTTGATGCCGTTTACATATCAACACCAATTGGAATACATGAGGAATGGGCCATTAAAGCTGCATCAGCAGGAAAGCATATTCTTTGTGAGAAATCCTCTACAACATCATTTGAATCTGCAAAAAAAATGACAAAGCATTGTAAGCAAAACAATGTTAGAATTATAGAAGGTTTCGTGTTTAGATTCCATCCGCAGCATCAAAAAGTCAAAGAATTGATAGACAGCAATAGGATTGGTGATTTAGTTTCATTCAACGGCAGTTTTGGGTTCCCTGCATTTCCAGAAGGGGATATAAGATATGATTCAAAATTAGGAGGTGGGTTTTTGAATGATTCTGGATGTTACCCGATTAATGCTAGCAGAATGATCTTTGAAGAAGAACCCATTGGCGTATCATGCAATTTATCAATCGATGCAAAAACAGGAGTTGATGTCAGGGGTACATCATATATGATATATGAGAATGAAAAGACTGCATCAATAACATACTGTAATGGAAGTTATTATCAATCAAAATACAAAGTATGGGGTACAGATGGAATTATTTCATTAGAAAGAGCTTATTCAGTTCCGCCAGATTTCAAAACAAATGTGAATGTTCAGTACAGCACTGAAAATAATTGGGATAGTAAAAAATCTGAGAATTATCAAATAAATCCGGCGGATCATTTCACTGAAATGATTGATGCATTTTGCTTAGAAATTAGTGGTAATAAAAAATCCTCATTTAATTTTGAAGAAGAACTAGAGAATCAAGCAAAAGTAATGGAAGCACATAGAATTTCATCAAATGAAAAGAGATTTGTTAGTCTTGATGAGATAAACTAATTATTTTTGAAATGACTTAATAGTATTAATAACACTGTCTTGATGCTTTTTTGATATTTTAGGAAATAAAGGAAGTGCTAAAATCTCATTGTAAATTTTTGAGGTATTCTTAACATTAGATAAGTTAGCAAATTTACGAAATGCACCGTATTTATGTATGGGCATCCAGTAAACAGTAGTTCTGATACCAGCTTGTTTTAATTTTTTAAATAATTGGTTTCTAGATAATTTGAATGGTTTTGTCACTCTTATTGTATACAAATGATATGAATGAGTTTTATCATTAACCATATCTGGTAAAACTATTCCAGGGATGTTTTGTAATTTAGAATTATAATAAAATGCCGCATTCTTCCGTAATTCATTTATTTTTTTTATTCTTTTAAGCTGTGATATTCCTAATGCGGCTCTAATCTCATCTAATCTGTAGTTGTATCCTGGTTCAGAGATATCAAAAATCCAAGGGTATCCACTAGAATAACGACTTTTGAGAGATTTTGACATACCATGATTTCGTAACTGTCTTACTTTCTCTGCAATTTTTTTTGAATTAGTTATGACCATCCCGCCTTCGGCAGTTGTAATATTTTTTGTTGGATAAAATGAAAAACAACCAGTATCTCCAAGTGTTCCAACATGTTTTGAATTATGAAAAGTTCCAATTGCATGAGCGCAATCCTCTATTATTTTTAAATCATTTTCTCGTGCAACATCTAAAACTTCGTCAATGTTACAAACTTGACCGTAAATATGAACTGGGATAATTGCTTTAGTTCTTTTTGTAATATTTTTTTTGAGATTGGAAATTGATAAAAAGAAATCATTTTTGTTTATGTCGACAATTACTGGTTTAGCGTTACAGACTAAAATTGCACTAGCATCAGCTACAAAAGTTAGGTCTGGAATGATTACTTCATCATGTTCTTTAATTCCTAATGCTTTTAATGATAAATGTAATGCTGCAGTACAATTTGATACAGCGACAGCATATTTTGATTTAGTATATTTACAAAAATCCACTTCGAATTTTTCTAATTGAGGGCCAAGTGTCAGCATACTCTGATCAAGTGCTTTGCTTACAATTCGCTTATCATCCTTTGAAATCCATGGCTCATATGCAGGAAACTTAATTGTTGAATCTTTAAAAAAATCTTTTTTCATTCTCTCACACTATAATCCTTCTATTTATTTTGATTATTTTCTAATACGTCTTCATATAATTTTAGAGAATTTTTGGCCATTGACACACAATTACATTCTTTATGAACAAAATTATATCCTGATAATCCAAGTTTTTCTCTCAACTCTGAATTATTTAGTAATTTAGCAATTGCGTCTGATAATTGAACAGGGTTTTCAGGTTCAACTAGAATGCCATTTTTATTATTTTGTACCGTATATGGAATCCCATGTGAGTTTGTAGAAATAACTGGTCTTTTAAATGCAAAAGATTCCAGTGGAACTAATGGAGATAATTCCCATTGTGATGGAAGTATCAAAAACTCACTTTCTCCATATGCAGATATCACATCGTCTCTTGGTGGATTTTTGATTACTATGATCTCTTCTGACAAATCTAATTTCTTAATTAATCCAAACATTTCGTTTTGATAACCAAAATCTACGCCCATTATTACAAGACGTATGTCTGTGATCTTTAATTTATTTTTAATTATATTAAATGCATAAATTAAAGTTTCAATTCCTTTTACTTTTGAAAACCTTCCAACAAAAAGTATGAATTTAGAGTTAATTTGATACTTTTCTTTAAAATTTTGTTTGCTTACTAAAGATTTTAGATTGACTCCATTGCGTATGATTTCTATTTTAGATTCTTTGTTGATGCCTGAAAATATTTTTTTTTCATATTCATTTGCGGCACTTATTGCAGAAGAATGTTCTATTATTCGTTTTATGAAAAAATTTTGCATCCTATATAGAATTTTTAAAAATAATCCCGATTGGTCTAAGAATGGATGAGTTGTTAGCCCTCCCTGATCAGATACAACAAGTGGAATATTGATTTTTTTAGAAACAAGCCATGCGATAATAGATTGGAAACTTCTCAGACCTATGGTATGTATGATGTCAGGTTTGTCATTTTTAATCTGTTTGTACATAGAAGGATTGATAAAAAATAATTTTAATGAAAACCATGTATGAGTTCTATTAATTTTAAATTTTTCAAATTTTTCCAATCGTGGTAATGCTTTATTGAATTTATTTGGGCCATTAGTAAAATCCAGATCAGTTGTATATATGGTGACATCATGACCCAACTCGGAAATTTCTCGTGCAAGGTCTACAGCTAAAAATACAATTCCGCCAAATTGTGTTGCTGGTAATGACGCTGGGCACACTACTGCAATCTTCACAAATCACTCGATTTTGTATGCTTTTTAGAGTATTCTACTAAATTTACTTGGCTTATTTATTATATATCAGAATTCATGCACATTGTTATTGAAATTAGTTTTTTCCAAAGAAGTAGATGTGAACCCTAAAAAATTAATGGATATTGCAACTGATTATGAGCTAATTCCAAAATTATTTCCTGTAGAAATAATTGATATAGAAAACATTAATAATTCAGTAATTATAACTGAGAAAGTATTTTTTTACAAATTTAGTTTCATACAAAAATCATCACATACAAAAAAAGAAAATTGTATTCTAACGAAAATCCTTGCTGGGCCATTATGTGGTAGTGTTATTAGTTCATCTTATGAAAAAACTAACTCAGGGACTAGAATAATTGTTGATGCAGAACTCAAACTAAGTTTAAAATATACACTTCTAGGTTCATTTATCAAAAAAAGATATGAAAAAGCACTTTCTAGAATTTTGAATGAAACTGCATCACTTGCATTTTTAACAAAAAACAGAAAATGGAAAGAATGTTTGGTTGAAAACAGATCTGGATTAATTATTTCATGGAACAACTCAAAACCCATCACTATGTATAATTGGGATCCATGGACACTTTCAGAAATATTTTATAACGAAGATTATGCTAAATTACCCGTACAAAACAAAATTGTAATTGATATTGGTGGCTTTAATGGAGATTCTGCAATTTATTTTACTCTAAAAGGAGCCGCTAAGGTAATTTCTTTAGAACCATTTCCAAAAAATTATGAAGTCGCAAATAAAAATATACGTAAAAATAATTTTGAAAATACTGTTGTATTATTAAACGCCGCTTGTGCACAAGAAAATGGTTTCATTAAAATAGATTCAGATTATGTTGGAAGTGATAATACTGCTAAGAATGAAAAATTTGGAGTAGAAATTTCTACAATGAATTTGGAAAATCTAGTTAATTCTTATAATGTGATTGATGGGTGTTTGAAAATAGATTGTGAAGGATGCGAGTATGACATATTGTTATCGTGTCCTAAAAACATCTTGCAAAGATTTTCATATATAATGCTGGAATTTCATCGTGGCGCTAATAAAATAGTAAAAAAACTAAATGATTGTGATTATCAAACAGATACCAAATTTCTTCCTAACTATAAAAATAATTCACGTGGGTACATATTTGCACATAGAAATTGAAATCAATAATTATTTACAATACTAAAAATGAGACAGATAATAATGATTAAGATTTTTTCTTTTTTTGTGATATTATTCTTTTTTTTATTAATTCCTCAATCATTTGGAATTGAAAAAAACCCTGAGATCTTGATTGATGGTTATAAAATTGAAAAATATGTAACTGATCTTAATGTCCCTATTACAATTGATTTTATTAATTCAGATATTTTTGTGCTTCAGAAAAATGATGGAATGGTCCGTTTAGTACAAAATGATAAACTGAAAGAACAGCCAATTTTAGATTTAGAAGTAAGCAATTATGGTGAACAAGGTTTATTGGGAATTACTACTGTAGGTGATAAAATCTACCTGTTTTTTACGGAAGCTTTTCATGATGGTGGTATTTCACATGGAAATAAAATTTATGAATATACTTGGGATGGTGATAAAGTAACTAATCCAAAATTAATAAAATCATTACCTGGATGGACAGTGGCATATAATAGTGGAGTTATGACACATGATCTTGAAAATAGAATTTTTGCAGTTTCTGGAAGTCATTATACATTTGGCGCTCTTCAAAATACCCCCTTAGACGAAAGTCTAAGGTGTTTTACAGACGAACTTTGTGATGATGAGAATAAAATAACCTTTTTTGATTCAATTAAAGAAACGTTATCTTGTATCAACGTTTCATTCAGGCATTATACTACAAATCCTTTCGGCTGGCAAACTGAACAACCAGAGCTAAGTAACAATCCTTTTGAAACAAATCCATTTAACGTTGCTGCCAATTTCAATTCATGCTTACAAGCTTTTATTTTCAATAGTTTTTCCAATGGTGACTGGAAAGATACTAGTGTTGTATTACAAGTAAAACCATCAGTTGATTCTTACCGTGCTATAGGAATACGCAACAGTTTTGGTATTACATTTGACCCCATAACTGGTAATTTATGGATGACTGAAAATGGTCCTGATAAATTTGATGAGATTAATCTAGTTTACAATAAATTTAACAGCGGTTGGGCAAAAATTATTGGCAATATCAATGATGCTCAACTTCCTCTAATTTCACCTTACGAGGATTTTGTTTACAGTGATCCTGAATTTTCTTGGGAGCTACCAATAGGTATAACTGCATTAGATTTTGCGGATGGTCCATTATTCAGTAAATATGATGGCTGGTTATTTGTTGCGGATAGCAATAACGGGAACATTTACTTCTTCAAATTAAATAAAGAGAGAAATGGATTTGAGTTTCAATCCGAACATCTAAAAGATTTAGTAGTAAATATTGATCCAGAAAACACCTATGGAAATTTTCATGAATCGATGAGTGAAATTATGTTTGGGACAAACTTTGGCCTTATCTCTGATTTAAAATTTGGACCAGATGGTTCATTGTACGTGGTTTCATTAATGGAAGGCACTATTTACCGAATTTATCCTGATTTTGTTTTTGACACTCTGAAATGATTAATCTATAAAGTATATCATCCGCATCACTTTCAGAATTTTTTAATTTGCTGATAAATGTCTTAAACAAAATTTTATCAGTATTGAAAAATGATTTATTTTCTTTCATTTTTGATAAAAGATGTGAAATTGCCTGTTTTTTTCCATCATCTCTTAAATTTCCAACGGAGAATTTTAAGAGATTTATAGCTCTGTAAGTTGCTACAAGCCCATAATTCACTTCAAACCCAATCTCTTTTGTAATAATTTTCATCGTTTCAGAATGTTCTTTAAACTCATCTTCAATCTTCATCTGACCATGAAACCTACCTCCTGTTAAATCCCATGTTATCTGTGGATTAGGATTGAATAGAATCTTTTCTCGTTTACATGCTTCTTTATAGGTAAAAATCTCATCTGCGTTTATTGGCATACTTGTAAGAAAATTATTTTGGTCCTTCCGTATGTCATTCATTCGGTAAATAATTGATTGAATTGGTCCAAATGGTAATAATCCTCTGTTTAGACACTCTTGCGCAAAAAGCTTTGATGAGCATTCAATAATTTTGTCTGAAAACAATTTTTTGATATACGAATTATCAATTTCTTTCTTCAATAAAGAAGAGAATCCAATAGAGATCTTCTCGTTCTTATCTAATATTTCTAAAATTTCATGAATGTTATTTTGGTCATTTATTGTATCGTTGGAAAAAAGGAAAATCAAGAATTTCCCTTTAGCATTTTCTAAACAAACATTCCAATTCTGAATTCTGCCAACATTTTCTTTATTCTCTATAAGAACTAAATTTGAAAATTCATTATTTAATTCATTTATGATATCAATTGAATTATCTGTTGAACAATTATCTGCTATTAATATCTCATAGTCTTCTAATGGAATCTTAATTTTTTTGCATGATTCAATTGCACGTTGTAAATTCTTTCCTCCATTATAATTAGGAATGGCAATTGTTAATCTAGTCATCTCTGCGAAACATCCCCAAATATTTCATTTAATCTTTGAATTCCAATACTATAAAATGCAAACTGATTTTCTAAATTATCTTTATGAAGTGGTAACATAGAAATGAATAACAACCCCTCAATCATCTTTATTTCATCAAGATTCCAATTCTGTTTAATTTGTGAGTCAAGTTTTTGACAAATTACTTGATAATTTTTTGGTTCATATATATCAAATTTTACTCCATTTTTTTCATCATATGTAGCTGAATACAACCCATTTGTAATCATGTCAAATCCTCCAACAACTGAATGTCTGATCTTAGCTATGTCATATTTTATATCTCCTGAAATTCCTTGTCCCCATTTTCCTCTAGGATCAATTAGTTTGAAATTTTTATTTTTTGAATCATAAAGTATATTTGAAAAACACAAATCTCCATGAATTAAACAATTATCTTCTTTTTTATGCAAACCATTAATTTTTAGTTTGATCTCATCTTTGATGACTGGCCAATTTTTAAACTCTTTTCCATTAATTAAAATAAAATTTTCATGAAAAATTTCTTTAAACAAGTTATTTGATTTAATTAATTCATCAATTCTTTGAATTGTTTTTTCAAAATATATGGAGTTGTACTCTTGTATAGTTACATCTTCATAATATCTATTAAATTTATGAATAATTTCAAACAAACCATCTATGATTTTTACCCAAAAATCGGATGAGAAATTACTGTATAACCAAATATCAGCTAGTGTTGGATATTTAATATACTCCAATTTTATGTATGGATTGTCGGAGACATCAGAATCCAAAATTTTTGGAACTAATTTTGAAATTTCTTTTGGAATTTTTTTGTACCAATTAATCTCGTTGATTAATTTCTCTTTATTCTTGCTTTTTTTAGTTACGATCTTTGCTAAATCATCAAATTCTAGAGAATTGAAATATCTTGCTTTAAGTAAAAACTGCTTTGTCGAGAAATAATTTTCTAAATGACCAACATCATGCCATTGTTCAGATAATTCAACCGTAACATCATTTTCATTTTTATACTTTTTAATTATTGAACTAATTTCTAACTTTTTTTCTTTGTCAATATCTTCAAGTATCTGTCTTAGTAACTCTGCATCATTAAAGAAGTATCCCCCAACCAACACATAATGTTTATTGCTTTTTACAAGATTTTTTTCTTTATCAAAAATTTCATTAATTTTTTGATCTTTTTGTGTGATTACACACCAGTTTTCCGGATTATCAAATTTCTGAGATATTAGGACGAAACTATTTTCTTTATCTACTAATTCTGTTAGATTATTCTCAATTAATGTATCTCCTAAAATAATTAGTAATTTTTCCTCTGGACAATAATTCATTGCTGTTTTTATAGAATTGCCTGGTGGTTTATCAAATTCCGTAGATATGAATTCTAACTCAATTTTTTTTTTGTATTGTTTAGAAATTATTTCTTGAATAATTTCTTTTTTGTATCCAACTGTAATGGATATTTTTCTAAAACCTTCATCTAATAATTTATCAATAATTCTAAAAATTACTGGCTTTCCATTCAAAGGAATTAAACCTGATGGTATGTTGCCAAAAATTTTCTCTAACTCGTTCTCAATTTTTCCTGCGCTTAAAATAAGCACTCTAACATTTTGGGCATCCAAATGTTTCACTTCATCTCAAATCTCTTTATGTCCTCAGGAGTTCCAAATGGAACAAATTCTTCTGCAATATCTATCACAAATTTTTTTCCTGATTTAAGAAGAATATTATATATTTCAGAAACAAAAAATTCATCTTTTACTAATATATCATTTTTTATCATTGTTTCAGCTGTTTCAATGAATTGTTTTCCATTACTAAAAACATACAAACCTGTAGATGCTAAACTTGAAATTTTTTCTTTCTCTCTAACTCTTTTAACAAACCCCTTCTCATTTAGTTCTACAAAACTTAGATTTTCATCGTCTGATGTGAAACATCCTAATACTCCATCAATATTTTGATTTTTTAAAGTAAGAATTTTTGATTTTAGGCGGGTTGAAATAAAGTGTGTATCTATGTTGTATATAATTAATGTATTTTCAGAATCTATCAATTGTTTTGCATGTAATACTGTTTCCACTTGTCCTCTTGTAGTTTTTTCAATATAGACTAATTCATAATTGACTTTAGGATATCTATCTTTCATAATATTTTTGATAAATTTGCTTACGTTGAATTCTTTTTCATGTTCTTCTAAACAAATAAAAATTATTTTTATCGAAATTTCTAATGGTAAACTATCTAATGACCATTCAAACAAAGTTTTATTCTCAACTTCAATCATAAATTTTGGTTTTGATATACCCGCATCCTTGAATCTTTTTCCATGTCCTGCCATGGGCATTACTATGTATGGCTGCATTGATTCAATTTTTTTATCTAGGTTATCCCTTGTTGAAAATTCAATTCCTAAATCATCAATGTATGTATCTGCGTGTGGCTTTCCAAATATCAATTCGTCATAAGGTACATTCCACTTTACTAGCCAATCTTCTGTGATTTTTCCTATTTTTTTAATAACTTTTGATACGTCTCCATCACACGTTCTCATATGTCTGCTTGTATGAATAATCAAATAATGCCCATCTTTTTTTAAATCCTTCATTTTTTCAATTACGTCATTTTTTGGAATTACATCCGCATATGATTCTGATGGCTTTTTTAATTCACATATTACTCCGTCTAAATCAAACACTATTCTCATTTTATCACGATAATCAAAAATTACTTGATAAGAAAAATGTTTAGTACAATTTATATGATTTATTATGGATAAATTTCTCAAATGATGTGAATTGGAATTTTTCTAATAAATTTTCCATTTTTTCATAAGCTTTGTCAATGTTATGAAATGTAATGAAATGATCTTTCTTAGACAGTTTTATCTTAGGCATGAATTCAGGCGTCAATTCCCACGAATGAATATAAAAAACTCCAGGCAAATTTTCTTTTTCGTAAGATTTTATAGTATTTTCAATTATGCGTGAGGGTAGAGTCCTCAAGTAAAATCCTCCTGCCGCCGGTATTTTTTTCCCCAAGAATTTTGTTACCATCATGGGAAATTCAATAATTTTTCCATCGTTGGAATTTCCTTCTAAAAATTTACTTGAAATTTTATACGGTTTTTTTTCAGCATTCGGTATTCCATATAAGCTTGTTTTTGCCGGAACTATACTACTGTCATACACATAATCATTTTCTTCTAGAACATCAATTAACCATGAACAAGTAGTATTTAGTGAAAAACTTGGAGCACGGAATCCTTTTGATTTTCCATCAGTTAATTTATCAAACTTTTTTATTTCTTCTTCAAATTTTTCTTTAAAATTAGGCGAATCAATTCTTGTGTGTTTCATTGTATGAAATCCAATCTCATGCTCATTATCTAAAATAAGATCCAACAACTCTGGTTTGAATTCTAACAGTTCTCCAACAACAAAGAATGTTGCTTTTGTATCTTTTTTTCTTAATAGATCTAATATCTTATCTATACCTTGAATAATCTTTGGCTTATTATCTTTTTTAGAAATATACTTTTGAATTAATTCTGGATGATACCAATCTTCAAAATCTATTCCTAAAATATTCATTAAAATTCTTTAATGATTGATTTTTTTAACAACTCTTGCAGGATTTCCGACCGCAATACAATAATCTGGGATATCTTGTGTTACAACACTCCTCGGTGAAATAATTGAATTCTCTCCAACGGTGACGCCAGCAATAACTATCGCGCCAGGATTAATTACCGCACCTGATTTAATAACCACTTTAGATACTTTTCTAGGATAATCTCCTTGTTTCAAAAATAAATTTGCTGATGGATTACTATGAGCAAAAATCATTGAGTGTGAACCCAACGTTACATTATTTCCTATCTCAACCATTTTTGGATAGATTAAATCAATCAGTACATATGGATTAAAATGACAGTTTTTTCCAATTTTAACTCCTCTAGCTCTCTGCATTTTAACAGAAAAATTTGACGATGGTGAAGAATATGCACACGAATGCAAAATCCAACTTCGTAAAAATTTTATCTTCATTTTTAATCTTCCAAAACTACCTGAATAACCATAGTAATCCATCACTTCTTTTTCATTAATTGGAAAAGTATCCTTTTCATCATCCATGTTAATCATTATTTTAGCCTATTTTGAAAATCTAAAGCTTACTGATAAAAAATAGTATAATTAATACACAATATTTATTGTTGAATTAGCCTTTTCACATAGAAGATTGGAAAAAACACTATCGGAATATATGACATTATCAAAGAATCTTGATGATCTGAAATTTGATAAAAAATTAAAAGTTGCAATACTTCCTAGTTTCACTTTAAATGGGTTAGATGAAACATTTCATGTTAAATGCTCAGAAATTGGAATTAGATATCAATCATACGTTGCAGATTATAATCAATACAATCAAGAAATGCTCAACCCTGAAAGTGATTTTTATAATTTTTCTCCAGATATCACATTTTTGATTCTTGATATACGAAGTTTGTTGGGAGATTATTTTTATTTTCCATACAGCATTTCCTCCGCTGAAAGAAAATCGTTGGTTAAAGAAAAAATCAACGAATTAGGAAATTTAATCTTGCAATTCAAAAACAACTCTAGTTCCAAACTAGTTATTACTAATTTCAACATTCCATCGTATTCACCTAACGGAATAATAGAAACAAAATCTGAGTTTGGTTTTCATGAAATGATTCAGGAAATTAATGAATCGTTGAGAAATATAGTAAGAAGCCAAAACTCAATCTATGTTTATGATTTTAATCAATTTGTATCAAAGTATGGTGAAAAAAATATTTTTGATTATAAACAATTTCATATCGGCGATATACAAATAGCATTTAATTATATTCCATATTTTGCTCATGAGTTGATGAGCTATGTTAAACCCATTTTTGGTATTAATCGAAAATGCATTGTTTTAGATTTAGATAATACTCTATGGGGTGGCGTTGTTGGCGAAGATGGTTTTGATGGAATTGAATTGGGTCAAACACCTAACGGTAAATCATTTGTGGAATTTCAAAAACAGCTTTTATCTTTATGGCAACAGGGAATAATCTTGGCTATTAATAGCAAAAATAATTTTGACGATGCAATGAGAGTTATTAGAGATCATCCTGATATGATTCTTCGTGAAAAACATTTTGCAAGTATTAAAATTAATTGGGATGATAAAGCACAAAATCTTAAACAAATTGCTGACGAAATAAATATTGGATTAAGCAGCATTGTATTTTTTGATGATGATAAATTAAATCAAGAAAGAATAAAACAAGAATTTCCAGATGTTTTAACTATAGAAATGCCGAATGATCCTTCTCAATATTCATCAATATTGACAAATCTTAATGATTTCAATGTATTACAGAAGACTGAAGAAGATACAAAAAGAGGTGAAATGTATGCACAACAAAGACAACGCAAACAATTTGAAAACACTGTTTCAAATTTGGATCAATTTTTAAAACAGTTAGACATCAAAGTAAAAATTAAAAAATCTAATGAATTTTTAATTCCTAGAATTTCCCAACTAACATTAAAAACAAATCAATTCAATCTGACAACAAGAAGATATCAAGAGGAGGAAATTAGGAAATTCTCAAAAGATGAAAATTTTGCAGTGGGTTGTGCTCAAGTATTGGATAAATTTGGTGATAATGGTATTACTGGAGCCTATATTGTAAAGAAAAATGGTACATCCTGGATACTTGATACATTTCTTTTAAGTTGCAGAATTATAGGTCGAGGTGTTGAAAATGCAATGTTATCTCATA
>JACAST010000083.1 GCA_013390765.1 Marine Group I thaumarchaeote
AATGAAGATTTTGTAATTCTGAATGATGCCGGAATACATATTTTTGGTTTTGATGGCTCATCTGTCAAATATCAAATTACAAAAGTTTCAAAAGAATTTGCAGATGTTTACAAGGGGGATTATGCGCATTTTACCCTAAAGGAAATTTCAGAACAGCCTGATTCAATATTACAAGCAGGAAACAACGATCAAATTCAGCAATTTGTTGACAGTATCAAGCGAGCAAAAAATTTGTACATTACTGGGAGTGGAACTAGTTACAATGCGGCTGAAATAGCAAAATATCTTATGTCAAAGTTTGCTAAAATTAAGATAAATACCGTGATTGCAAGTGAATTAGCATTTTCGCCAGATGACATTGAACAAAATTCAACACTTGTTGCTATTTCACAAAGTGGTGAAAGTGCTGATGTGTTAGAAGCTGTCAAAATTGCTAAAAAATCAAATGCGAGTATTTTGTCAGTTGTAAATCATCTAAACTCATCACTTTCACAAGAATCATCATTAGTAATTGGATTAAGCTGTGGACCGGAAATTGGAGTTGCCGCAACAAAGAGCTTTACGTCACAACTTACAATACTATACAAAATTACTGATAAACTGTGTAATGGTTGTATTAATCCAGATTGGGAAAAAGTTTCATCGATGGTTTCCCATATTCTGTCAAATCATTCAAAGATAAAAGAAATAGCAAAAGATCTTAAGGAAGTGTCAGACATTTACGTCCTTGGAAGAGGAATTCATCTTCCAATTGCCAGAGAGGCCGCTTTAAAACTGAAAGAACTTTCGTACATTCATGCAGAAGCTATAGCAGGGGGAGAGCTAAAGCATGGACCATTGGCTTTAATGGATTCAAATGTCTATGTGATAATAATAAATCCAAATGATTCAACTTATAACGACACGTTGAACACTGCCCATGAAATTAAAGCGAGGGGCGCAAAAATTATTGGAATATCAGATAAAGAAAGTGACGTCTATGATTATTGGGTTGAGATCCCTACAATTGATGAATCATTATATCCAATAATTGAAATTATTCCCATTCAACTTTTGGCATATTACTCAGCATTAGAAAAGAAAACCAACCCTGACTATCCAAGAAATCTAGCAAAGTCTGTTACCGTGAAGTAGTAACTCGTGAATACTCTTTATCAACCAGTTTTAACAATTTTTTTGAATCTATACCAGTTTTGAGAATTGAAGCAATCATGCTTCCACCAGCTCCAACTCCTTCCTTTACAAATCCTTTTGAATAAGCACGTAAACCATCAAACTTTGAATCCTCCAATTTTGGGTTTATAGATAATACAGGTATGTCAGAAATTGATTTTACCATATCCAGCAAGTTTGCATCTTTATCATCAATTATGTATGAGGTAGTTCCTATTGCAACTCTGTTTTCATCATATCCTGTTGATTTTGCTATAGCAAGAACTGCAGCCATCTGAGTACCTCCTGCTAGAATTACGTTTGTAATCTCGGAAGCTGTGCTTAGCATGCCTGCAACAAACGGTATCATTGGATCACCAGCATTTGCTATTACATCATATGGTTCTTTAGAATCAGAACGCTCTAGTGCTTTTTCAACAACTCCATTTTTTAGTGATTTAGGGTTTTTGGGCATGCTTGAACTTACATGGGCATTGATTCCCAAACTTTTCAAAACAGCAAGCGCAGTAGTTGTACCTGCAGGAATACTTTCAGCAATTATAAGGCAATCAGTATATGAAGCCAATGTTCTACCAAGTATCCTGCCATAGTCAATCGCATGTACAACATTAGACTGTTCAAGTCCAGGCTCTATGGCTATATTTTTACCATGAATTATACCGGTGTGAAAATATGGAAGTTTTGGAGAAATTTTGCTTCCAGCATTAATAATTACTTGTGGGATGCTTGCTGATTCCAGAGCTGCCTTGGTCAGAAGTGCAGGTGTAGGTTTTCCATCTGGTGTCATTGGAATCATGTCTATGCTTTTACAGGATCCATAGTGAAGAAATTCCGCGTCTGCAGGCGGAGTAAATTTGATGAAATCTACATCAGCCCCAGCCACCGTGATTCCAGGAATTTCACATGTTTCTGTATAGGAAATTACAAATGAAAAAAGAAACTTCTTCTGCTCAATATCTTTTATGAATTTTTGTCCTTTTTCCTCATTGCAATGAATTTTGATATCAGACGTAGTTAACCACCCATTCGTTCAACAAATTCTGCCT
>JACAST010000013.1 GCA_013390765.1 Marine Group I thaumarchaeote
GATCATTATCAATTACAAACCAAACAGGAGTTCTAATAGAAGTTCCATCCTTTTTTATAATGTGGAAATTGTTCAATTATCAGATATTCATGTAGGTTCACAATTCCGTGAAGAAACATTTCAAAAAGTAATTGATGAAATTAACTCATTAAAACCTGACGTTGTTGTAATCACTGGGGATCTTACTAATGAAGGATTAATAGAACAATATGAAAAATGTAAAAAACTGATTTCACAAATTGATGTTGAGAAAAAAATTGTAATTAGTGGAAACCATGATTATAGAAACACAGGTTACTTGTTGTTTAAGAAATATTTTCCCATTAGGGCTGAAAATAAATTGGGAGACGATACCATACTTGTAACGATTGGCTCAGCTAGGCCAGATCGTGATGAGGGGGAGGTTGGCCACCATCAAAATCTATGGCTTGAACGAACTTTGAAAAAATATGATGACAAACTAAAGATAGTAGCAATGCATCACCATTTGATCAGTATTCCTGATACTGGTTCGGACAGATTGACTGTGATTGATGCGGGGGATGTACTACGAACTATCCTAGACTCTAACGTAAGCTTGGTTCTATGTGGCCATAAACACAGACCATGGATTTGGGATTTCAATACATTGTCTATTGCAAATGCTGGCACTGCTTCATCAGAAAGAGTTCGCGGCTTCTTTGAAAACTCGTATAATATAGTAAATGTTCAAAATGGAACTTTCCGTGTTGACCTGAAAATTGTTGGCGGCACAAGAACACCGTTGCGAGATATTGTAAAAAATTATGCACAGTCAGCAGAATGAATTTAGTTTACTAAAATTTTGCAATCAAATTTTTATTGGAAAATAGTTGAGCATTTCTATAATTAATAGATTGAACACGTTATACTAATTAACTGAATTCATTAAGCAACAAACATGCGGGGGTCGCCTAGCCTGGTAGGGCGTGGGATTGCTAATTCCATGTTCGCAAGAACACGAGGGTTCAAATCCCTCTCCCCGCGCTTTTTTAATTAAATTTAAAAGTACGCTGATACGCATTTTCATTATGGGACGAAGAAAAACACAAAAAATTATCAAGACTGGTCCAAAAAATGTAACCACTGGTATGTGTCCGGAATGTAAAACTATAGGTAGAATCTTTATTCTAGGTCAGGTTGGTCAGGAGCGAGCAAAGTGTCAAAAATGCAACAAAGTGTTTGAGCTTTAGATATTACTGCTAATTCAACCCATAACTTTTTAATACCTTTTCATTTTTAAAAATAGAATGTCATCAGAATCTGAAACCGTTTACGATAGAATTGCTAAACTGGAAGATGAAGTAGCTGCGTTGAGAAGTGAAATTGATTTTCTAAAACATGCATTACGAAACGAACTGGCGCGCCATGAAGTCAAAATGGCAAGGAAAGGCACTGAAATATCTTCCATTATAGATTAGACTTTTCTCTGACACTTTTAATTAATTCTAGGATGAAATCCGCATCATCCGCCTCTGGCTCTAATTCCAGATATTTATTGAGAAAAGGTAGTGCTTTATCATAACGCAAAAGCCGCTCTTCTAAAATACCCTTATCTCTAATTTCCTCAGAAGATTCTGGCTGCATTCCTAAAATCATATCTGTGCATTTCATAGCATTATCATATGCATATGATTGTGTGTACGCATTTTTCAGATTTCTTAGCAACCTAGTCAAAAGTTGTTCCGTTGTCGCTTCGTTTAGATATTCTGGAACAAATTCAACATCTTCTCCAAAATTTCTATTCAGAATTTTCTCTAAATCCTCAATTGTAAGTAACCTTCCACGGTAAAATGGATCCAAAATCATCTCTTTTTTGTATTTTACAATTACATGTCCGGGGAATCCAACAATCCGAAGATCAAGTCCTATATGCTTAGCAACTTCTGTGTACAATATAGAGAGAGTAATTGGAATGCCAATTTTTTTGTCAAGTACTACGTTAAGAAAACTGTTTACTGGATCATAATAATCTTCTTCAGCACCATGAAAACCAAGTTCATCAAACAAGTACTCATTAAGCACGGAGATGAGATATGTCGGGTTTTTAACTTCCCCTATTTTTATCTTCATGGAATTACCCATCCCATTTATTTTTTCAATGTATTTTGATATATTCAGTTCAGGATATTCTAGAATTTGTGCAAGCTTTAGACATTTTTCAATCAAATTATAATTTGGATTTTTCGAAAAATATATCCATTCGGAAACAAACGGATCAAATTTTTCTGCGGACAACAGATTCCAGATTATTTGATTCTATTTAGATATAGATGTGGATCTTTTAACTCTCTTGTGTTGGGAGGATTTGCGATTAGTTTCGCAAATGTATCCTTACCATGCACATCAAACACATGTTGGGTAAATTCTTTACCTGTGCTCTTTTTTACACTATATTCAGAATAATTAGTACCGCTAAATGTAGTAAGATAATTTTGAAAATCACTATCATCTTTCAGTATTTGTTGCACCACAAATTCCGCCATTCCCTCCATGGTAGTAAATACTGCATGTTGAGCCTGAATTGGTTTTAGCCATTTTTTGTAGATTTCCTCTATCGTGGGAATAAGCTCTGAAATCTTAGGGTCAATTTCAACATGAGTATATGTCATAACATCTGGTCCCATAACATTGGTGATAAAATTATCAGGATTCAGCATGAAAAATAGGTTTGCTCTCTTGGCAACGCGAAATTCATCAGGTACAAGTTGTAATTGTAAGTATTCAGTGAGCTGAGTGACCACTTTGTCATCTAACGCTAAGATGGTTTTTGCCAGTTCCTCGTTTATTGTATTAACCTGCATGACTGCCTGAATGTTTAATCTATGAAGATTGTTTTGTACAGAATGAATAATCTCTTCCAAAATGGTCATTTTCATAGCTCCAAAATAACCAGATTTTACAGATTCTGCGTTAGATTCGTATGGGGGACCCTGCTTGTATAGAATTATTCTTGGATAATCATCTAAGATAAACCTGTTAAGATAGATCTTTGAGTCAAGGTAATCACCATACGTTGTAGATATCTTTGAGATGTATGATTTTGCATAAGTAGAATAAACTAAGAATTTTGCTGTATCCTCTTTAATTACTTCTGAAATTTTTTTCAGATCATTTTTTGTAATCGCATCGAATAATTTATCCACGAATACTCGTCCATTTTCTGTGAACACCTTTTTTCCTTTTAACCGCTTAAAGTCACCTAGTTTCAGATATTCGATAGATAGTTTCTCGGAAACCTCTAATCCCATGTATTCATTTACCTTTCGAACTAAATCTGGAAACAAGCCTTGTGAAACACTTTCAATATCATCAAATTTTACAGTAAAATTTCTATCCTCCTTGATCTTTGTTGCAAGTTTTTCTATTTCTTTTTCTTCATTAATTTCAACAGAAAGTTGCCCCATTAATGCCTCAGCAAATTCATCTAACTCTGACATTGGAAATCACGTTACCTTCAATTACTGTTCCATAAAAGGTGATATCAGTAATAAAGAACGAATATTAATCAATCACAGAAATAATTATTATGACTGATAGGCTGAATGATAAACAGATTATCGGAATTATAATGGTACTGTTTAGTCTCATCGGATTATATTTAGGCCTCACAGGATTTTTCGACTAGTCCTCAAACCCTTAAATCAATCCAATTAATCAAAATAATACTTGATGCAATCCCATCTTATCGCCATCTTTTTTGTTATAATCATTTTACCAAGTGCGGCTTTTGCTCAATCAGAGATTGACAAAGATCCATTTTCTCCTGGTTTCCAATTTGATCAAAAACCACTTGATGAGCATGAACAGGACCTGGAGTTCCTAAACCATCTATGGACAATTGCCATAGTACTGGTAATTAGTTTCGTGACAGCAAGAATTGTGTTAAAAATTGTCAAAAAACGTATGTCAAGCTCTAACTAGTTAATTTGTCAAAACAGTCAGCACATAGGTCATCCCTTGTAGTCATACCGCGTGGCAGCTTGAAGTTAAATTTCCTGACGGAGGAAACTGAGAATTTTTGCGCAAATCTACCAAGCTCTTTTTTGCATTTATAGCATAGGTGCCTTCCTTCTAGAAGAAATCTAAGATTCAATCGGCTAAGTGTTGCCATATCAACCACACCATAAAACACCATCATATTGACTAAAAGTGGTTCATCCCGTATGATTTTATCAAGGGTTTCTCTTTCGCCAGCAATTGCAAGGTCAATCATCTCCTTCCATCTTTTACTTAGACCATCAGCATATTCATCCATTTCTTTTGTAGCAGATTCAGTGACGTGTACTATCAGCTTCTTCTGTCCCAAGAGGCCTGTCCCATAGCTAACTGTTATCATATTACTCTGATCCAAGATATCAAGAATTTTTTCAAGCTCATCAGATTTCAAATGTACAATATTCTTTATGCTTCCAAGTCCGCTTGCGCCACGCTTGATGGCACCGAGGACTTTCATATCGTTGGTTTCTAATTCCACAAGAGACGTAAAATCATACTATTTTAAAACTTGAGTATTTACCCAATGCGTAAATTATGGCGCAGCACTAAGATTAGTTTGATGTCCATACTAGTGGATCAAAATATGTTCATAATTTGAAGATGCTTGCGGCACTAGATCATTGATGTATATAAGAATTTTTTTTAAAAATTTATTTTAAAATCTTTATTTAGTGCTTTTTTGGCTGGTGTATGTTGAAAATTAGTTTGTTAGCAGTACTGCTAGTCTTTGTAGTAGGTACTGGTGTTATATTTGCAGTTCCAGATGCAGCAGGTGACGTTGTAGCTGGAAAAGGCGAATTTAGGCTTGGTGAGGTTTTAGATGAATCAGTAGGCTGGTTTATCGTTGTAGGTTTAGGATTGATATTTGCAGGTGTTATTTCTGTAGAGATTAAGCTTGAGGAAAAATATTTAGGTCATACACAAAACTCCGAGTGGTTTAACACTGCTGGCAGAATTATCAAGACAGGTCTAACTGCAGCAGCAATCGTATCTGCCTGGACTTGGGCTGCGACACTGCTACAATCTTCGACAGTAGCGTATCTCTATGGTATTAGCGGACCTTTCTGGTATGCTTCTGGCGCAACAATTCAGGTTCTTTTGTTCGGAATATTAGCAATCGAACTAAAACGAAAAGCACCAAACGCTCACACTTTCTTAGAAATTATCAGAGCAAGATTTGGTAACGGTACTCACAAAATTTTCTTAGGTTTTGCATTAACATGTAACATGATTGTAACTGGAATGCTCCTACTTGGAGGTGCAGCAGTTGTAAACGGTCTAACAGGAATGGACATTACCATTGCAGCATTTTTGATTCCTGTAGGTGTTATGATCTATACGCTGGTAGGCGGTCTAAAGGCTACATTTGTGGCAGACTATATGCATACTGTAATTATCTTTACTGTAATTCTCACATTTGTTTCAATGGTATTCTTCATCAGTCCAATTACGGGCGGAATTGAAGGTATGTTCGACAAACTGGCAGAAGCTGCAGTTTTGAAACCAGTTCTATTGCCTACTTTCGTAGAAGGAACACCAGGCAATGCTATGGGCGCTTACCTTACAATGGCTTCTGCTGGCGGTTTGATCTTTGGAGTTATCAACATAGTGGGTAACTTTGGAACTGTATTTGTCGACCAGGCATATTGGCAACGAGCAATCGCTGCACAACCAAGTTCAACTGTAAGAGGTTTCTTACTTGGTGGAATGTGTTGGTTCTCAATTCCATTTACACTAGCAACTACGATGGGGCTTACTGCGGTGGCGCTTCAAGTATCGCTTACGCCAGAGCAGGTGCAGCTCGGACTTACGGTTCCTGCTGCAGCAACAGTACTAATGGGTCCAGTAGGCGCAATCATGGTTTTGGTAATGTTATTTATGGCGGTAACTTCGGCAGGATCTGCTGAACTAATCGCGGTATCTTCTTTGATTACTTATGATGTGTACAGAACATACAAGAATCCAAATGCTACAGGTAAGCAACTACTCAAAGTGAGCCGGACGGTTATAGTCATATTTGGTCTTGGAATGGGAGCTCTGGCTGCAATATTATTAGGCATGGGATTAAGCTTAGGATTTGTATACTTGGCGATGGGCATCTTGATTGGCTCTGCTGTAATTCCGATTGCATTAACAATCGCTTGGAGTAGAACTACAAGGGCTGGTGCAGTTTCTGGTGCCCTTGTTGGCGTTGTATTAGCATTAATCACATGGACAGGTGTTGCTTCTGCAGAGTCTGGTGGCGTTGTTGACATTGCATCACTTGGTGGTGCGTTCCCAATGCTTTATGGTAACGTTGTAGCAATCTTATCATCCGGTCTAATCTGTGTAGTAATCAGTTTGGCTCAGAGGAAGGTCTATGATTGGAAGTTGATGAATCCTCAAATGAAAATTATCCAGGCTGACATGTCTGAGTCAGTGAAAGCGGAAATAGCAGCACGAGCACAAGACGAAGAGACATTAAAGAAAGCATACAAGTTCAGCCTAAAGGGAGGCGGAATTTTGACTTTGATTTGTGTAGTATTTTGGCCATTGCCTTTGTACTTCTCTGGATATGTATTTGATTTGGGATTCTACACCTTCTGGGTTTGGATTGCCATTGTTTGGGTATCCGTTGCATCATTCACCATCATCGTCATGCCAATATACGAAGCCAGAGGGGGCTTCGCCAAAGTATTTCGTGGTCAAAAAGCAGACGTAAAATAATACTCTGAGAGGAGCAAAATGGAGTCATAGATCTGCAAGATCATGCATTCCTCTCAAAATTTAACAATTCTTTTTAATGATGTATTGGTGGTTTTGTTATGACATCATGTACCGGTTGTGGTCTTGTACTTGGTTTTAAAAAGTACAAGTTCAATAAGCTTTGGCGAGTTCCAGGTAAGTTCTGCAAGCCTTGTATGATGTTGATTGGAAAAGATTGGGACGATCATGGAAAGATCACCTTACCACAACGTCGATGTGACTTGTGCCAAACGGAATTTTATTTTCTTCAAGTTGCATGGCAGGGGCAGAAGCAAAAACACTTTTGCGATGTATGCCACAAGGTTGCAATTAGCGGAGTGTTGCCTGATAAAAGTAGGAAGGAAATGACAAACAAATTTCCAATACCCATGCTGATAATTGGAGGTCTTGGAGCTGTGCTAATGGTTCTAGGCGCGTTATTCACATTGATAGGAACGACATCAGGCGATGCCAACTTGGTTAACATCTTATTTGGTGCATTTACTACTGCAGCAGGATTCATGTTGGTTCGACGTACTATAAACAACAGAAAGCTGCTTTTAGGAAATGTCTAGAACAAACAGTACAATCTTGAAAGAGATACATCTTTTGCTGGATCTACTGTAGCAATCTTCCCGTTCACTTTGACCTCGTACGTTTCTGGGTCGATTTCAATTTTTGGTGTAGCATCATTGTACATCATGTCCTTTTTTCCAATATTGCGGCAGTTCTTTACTGGGAGCAATTTTTTTTCAATTTTGAGTTTTTCTTCCAAGCCGTTGTCCAGTGCGAGTTGCGATGTAAACGTAACAGATGTTGTCTTCTTTGCCTTTCCGAGTGCGCCAAACATAGGTCTGTAGTAGACTGGCTCAGTTGTAGGAATTGATGCATTTGGGTCGCCCATCAGCGAGTATGCGATGAATCCACCCTTGATAATCAGTTTCGGCTTGATTCCAAAAAACTGTGGGGTCCATACTACAATGTCTGCAATCTTTCCCGGTTCAAGCGATCCAACATACTCCGAGATTCCATGCGTTATTGCAGGGTTAATTGTGATCTTTGAGATATACCGTTTGATTCTGTAATTGTCATTTTCTGCACTATCTTCAGGAAGACTACCTTTCATCTTTTTCATCTTGTCTGCAGTTTGCCAATTTCTTGTAGTAACTTCACCAACTCTTCCCATTGCTTGGCTGTCTGATGACATCATACTGATTGCCCCGATATCATGCAAGACATCTTCAGCAGCAATTGTCTCAGCGCGGATTCTAGACTCTGCAAACGAGATGTCTTCTGGAACAGACGGATTCAAGTGATGGCAAACCATCATCATGTCCAAATGTTCCTCTAGCGTATTGATTGTAAATGGTCTTGTAGGATTGGTAGACGATGGCAAAATGTTTGGCTCGCCTGCAATTTTCATTATATCTGGAGCATGGCCTCCACCTGCACCTTCAGTGTGGTATGTGTGGATTACCCTGCCATTTATGGCATTTATAGTATCATCTACATATCCACATTCGTTTAGTGTGTCTGTATGAATTGCAACTTGCGTATCAGTCTTGTCTGCAACATTTAGGGCAGAATTAATTGTAGCTGGAGTTGTGCCCCAGTCTTCATGAAGTTTAAGACCGCATGCGCCTGCCTTTACCTGCTCTAGTAGTGCTTCCTCTTTGGAATCATTTCCCTTACACAAGAATCCAAAATTTAGAGGAAACTCTTCCACCGCCTCAATCATCCTGTGTATGTTAAACTCTCCTGGTGTACACGTAGTTGCGTTAGTTCCATCAGCAGGACCAGTACCACCACCAATCATTGTAGTTGTTCCATTACAGATTGCATCAATTGCCTGCTGTGGCGAGATAAAATGTATGTGGCTGTCAATTGTGCCAGGTGTACAAATAGTATGTTCTCCTGAAATGATTTCAGTATTTGATGAAACTACAATGTCAACGTCATCCATAACGTTTGGGTTTCCAGCGTTTCCAACGCCAAGAATTTTCCCATCCCTTATTCCAATGTCAGCCTTTATGATACCAAGAGTTGGGTCTATTATCATTGCATTAGTGATTACCAAGTCAGCAGAGTTTTCCCGCAAGACACCGCTTGCTTGACCTAGTCCATCCCTTGCGCTTTTCCCCCCACCAAATACGAGCTCGTCCCCATATTTGATCAAGTCTTTTTCAACTTCCATGACAAGGTCGGTATCTGCTAGTTTGACTTTGTCACCAGTTGTGGGTCCAAACAGATCAACGTATCTGCGTCTAGGGATCTCAAGCGCATTTGACTCTTCTTCTACATTTTCTGAAACACACTTGAAGCCTTTTTCATGAATATTTTTGATTGCATCTTGCTTTTTAGATTCCAAATCACCATTGACTAGCCCGTTAAAACCAAAGATTGTTTTTGTTCCACCAAACTCTACAACTTCTACGTGTTTTGTATCCCCCGGCTCAAACCTGATTGACGTACCAGACGGAATGTTTAGATGATAACCTAATGCCTTTTCCCTGTCAAATTCTAGTGCTCTATTTGTCTCAGAAAAATGTGTGTGTGAACCAACCTGGATTGGTCTGTCTCCTGTGTTTGCAACTTTTAGTTTTATTGTCTTTTTGTTTTGGTTGGCAACAATTATGCCATCAGATGTAAGATATTCTCCCGGTATCATTTTATCACACTATTGGGTCGTGAATTGTCACGAGTTTTGTGCCGTCGTTAAATGTAGCTTCAACTTGAATTGTATGAATGATTTCCAGCACTCCAGGCAAAACATCGTCTTTTTTTAAGACATTTTTCCCAGAGCTCATTAATTCAGAAACCGATTTTCCGTCTCTAGCTCCTTCTAAAACGTGATCAGCAATTAATGCGACAGATTCCGGATGATTAAGCTTAAGACCTCTTTGCTTTCTTTTTCTTGCAAGCTCCGCAGCCATGAAAATATGTAATTTATCTAACTCCCTTGGTAAAAGAAACATAAACGAGCTATTGCAATGTGGTATTTAAAAATTAGAATTAATTAAAAATTTAACTTGCTTGATATTATGATATAATTATGCTATTAGTTAATTCAGTTTTTGGAAATGTCTACAAAGATTTCCAGCTAAAAGAAAAAATTGATCATGCAGAAAAGCAAGGAGAGTTAAAGCAATTATTTCTTAGTAGAACTGAAATGGAAAAATCACATCAAAGAAAAAATACTGAAGACGGAATGGAAATTGGTTTGTCACTTGAGGCAGGAACCACATTGCATAACGGTGACGTATTATCAAACGGTACAGAGCTAATCCTAGTTAATCAACTGCCTGAGAAAGTACTTCATGCTAAAGCAAAAAGTGGCAACGAATCGTCATCAGTATACCTTCAGTTAGGACATATTATTGGTAATAGACATAGGCCCATCTCAATTTCTGATGATGGTTCTGTACAGTTTCCAATACATGACGATTCTGAAGTTGAGCTCTTTACAAAGTTATTTCACGAAATAATTGATCATATCACACTTACAATACAAGAGCAGATTTTTGTTGCAAACCAGGGAATGAATGTACATGAACACTGATTTTTCTGAATTAAACATAATGCAGTTATCTGACTCTTTTTTTCCAAGTGGACTTTACGCAATGTCAAATGGACTAGAAACTGTCTTTGACGAAAAAAGAATCACAACTGTAGATGAGATTCAAGAGTTCATACATACAATAATAACACATCAAGTTGGTCCTGTAGACTGTGTTGCACTACTAAACGCATATGATTTTGCAAAAGACGATGACGTTAAAGGCATAATCAAGTGTGACAAGGCACTGCATTCAATGAAGCTTGTAAAAGAATCACGTGATGTATCATGCAGGGTAGGCTCACAAATGATAAAGTGTGTTATGGCATTTTCAGACAATCAAACACTAAAAAAATTCTTTGATATGGTAACAGAAAATCAAAGCCCCTTAACACACCCAGTAGTTAGTGGTGTCTGCAGCTATGTGCTTGGCATAAAAAGGAATAGTGCAGCATACATGATGATTTATGGAACTTGTGTGAGCGTCGTAGGAGCAGCACTTCGTCTGGGAATGCTAGACCACATACAAAGCCAGAAAATTCTACACAACCTAAAACCCACAATCACACAAACCGTAGAACAATACAAGAATCAAATACTTCATGACATGTGGCAGTTTGCACCAGAATATGATATTATACAAATGACACACGAACAAAAATTTTCCAAGATGTTCATCACATGAATCCTAGAATACTTCGAGTCGGCATTGGAGGTCCTGTAGGCAGTGGTAAGAGTATGCTAATTGAGCGCGTGGTGCCTATTTTGGCCAAGAAGAATTATCGTGTATGCATTATCTCAAATGACGTAATCTCAAAAGAAGATGCAGACCGTATGCGAAAAAATCTTGCAACAGAGCAGGGATTGCTCCCAGAGAGTATGGTTATCGGTCTTGCAACAGGCGGCTGTCCGCATACTGCTATAAGAGAAGATCCTTCAATTAATCTTGCAGTGATAGAGGAGATTGAATCAAAATACAACGACTTAGACTTGATAATTATTGAGAGTGGTGGTGACAATGTTACAACTACATTCAGTCCTGCATTGGCTGATTATTTTATTTACATTGTTGATGTGTCTGGCGGCGATAAGTATCCACGAAAGGGAGGATTAGGAATTGAAACTTCAGACCTTTTGGTGATTAACAAAATAGATCTTGCTCCAATGGTAGATGCTGATTTGGATGTGATGGTGCGAGATGCAAAAATTGTTAGAATAGACAAACCGTATGTGCTTGTAAACTGTAAAACGGATCAAGGAATTGAAGATGTCGCACGGCACATTCTTCACGATGTATTATTTGATCAACCTCCAAAAAATTTGCTGTCACAGATAAAATGACTGATTTGAAATTTTGTTTTCCGGAAGACGTACCGTCACAGTTTGCATCATTTGATGGGAAAATTTCTCAGATGGATGTGGGAAAGACAGGAAAAATTGGATTTTTGAAATTAACATTGGGGTTTGATTCACAGAGAAATAAAACTATCATTACCGAACAACGATCTTGCGTTCCTCTTTATGTTCAAAGGGCTCTGTACTACGATGAATCAATTCCTTCCATGGCTCATGTATTTGTTTTATCACCATCAGGTGGTGTTTTGCAGGGTGACCGATACAGAACAGATATCGAGTTAAAGAACGGAGCCATGTCACACATCACCACTCAGGGGGCAACAAGAATATACAAAATGAACTCGAATTATGCCACACAGATGATTAACCTAAATGTTGGAAAGGATTGTTATCTTGAATTTCTTCCAGAACAATTAATTCCATACAAAAATTCACGATACTACCAGAAGGCTACATTCAAAGTTGATGATTCTGCAACGTTGGTTTATTCGGAGACAATAGTTCCTGGAAGAGTAGCAATGGGAGAATTATTTGATTATGATGTTTGTTGTCTGAAAACATTGTGCTATGATGATAAGCAGGAAATGAAATTTCATGATAATTGTATTTTAGAACCAAAAAAACAAACAATGAATAGTTTGGGAATATTCGGAAACAGGACTGTTCTTTCAATGATGTATGTAGTTACAAAAAAGGAATGCGTTGAGGAACTTTACGAGATAATTAATCAAATCTTCAAGGATAACGACGAGATCATTGGAGGTGCAAGTATTCTTCCAAACAACTCAGGTCTTTCCGTTAGAATTTTAAGTAATTCATCAGAAGTAAATAAGATCACTGTATACAACATTGCACAAATCATTAGAAAACAAATTATCCATAACGTTAAGCATTAAACACAAGTGTCAATGCCGGGGGTGGGTTTCGAACCCACGACCTCCAGATTATGAGTATTGCCCTTCTTTGGAGAGGCTGGCACTCTAGGCCAGGCTGAGCTACCCCGGCACAAGTACGCGTGAATTTCTGATGCAATTAAATGATTTGCTCAAAATTATATTCTTTAATGTTATATGAAAATTAATGAATTTTGATGACAAAGATAAGCGCTTACAGAAGAAGATTGATTGGATTGCAAGCCAGATTAGGGAGACAAAATTTGAACTTCACCGACAAAACAAGGAACTTAAGGATGCTCTCAAGGAGCAAGAAGAATTACGAAAGAAAAAAGTGAAAACAAAAAAGTAAAATTAGTATTCTTTTGAAATTTTATTCCATTTTAAGCTAGTATTTTTTACCCAGAGAAATTTTTTCTGCAGTACAGACGTGTAAAGCTTTTCCCATTCTACACCAACCTCATCAGTCCATGCTTTGAAAATTCTTGGATCAATATAATTTCGAAGAGATGTTCCAAGATTATAGTCTCTTGTTTTTTCTGTGAGATTTATCTGAAGTTCCAGCTTTTCAATTCGTTCAGCATGTTTTGTTTTTCTCTTTTTTATCATGGTTTTTATTTTTTTGATCCGTTCATTTTGCATTTCCTTCTGTTTTTCAGTTTTTGTAATCTTAGATTGTGCTTTTTTTAGTAATACTTCAGACTTTTTCCACGGTTTTGTTTTTTCCACATTTTCCAGCGTGTCCTTTTTCTTTTGTAACGACGCTTCAAAGTTCTTTGGAATCGTTCTTTTATGATTGCACATAATGGCAGCATCTAGATTTGCTGATTTTGCGTGGAATAATTTTTTCATATCAGATTTAGATTTAATATCGTCATGGGCTCGAAGATTTTTTGAAACAACACTTGAGGCTAGATATGTCCTGAAGACTTTGGCAGAAAGTCCCTTGACTATAGTTGAATAATAAGCATTAACATGTCTAGATGCAATACCGTCAAAAATCTCTTGGCTCTCTTTTTTGTTTGCGATAAACTCTTTCAGATTGTCGTAAAATTGTTTATCATGTCCTTCTGCAGGAATTGTCTCCCTCCATCTCACACCATCTTTACCAAGAAAATCAAACTCAATTGCGTTTTCAGACAGTTTGATATGCTCCTTTCGTAATGTTGTAGCACCCACGGTATCGGCTTCATCTGGATCTTTTTCGTCTCCAACCCTCATTGAAGTACGATAAATCAAATAACATACAGTAGCTATCCTTTTATTTTTTTGTTCATTGCTTTGCATATCCTTGATAATTTGAGCTTTGACATTTTCAATCTCTTTTGACAAGTTTTTTGCCTTGTCATACTTTGCTTGATCCATTTCTTGTTTGATTCCCGCAGTGTCAGCTAGCCAAACATATTTTCGCTTTTGAGTTAGAATATCCATCCAGCTTGCTATCCACATAGAATTCCTGTCGTGTACAATTTTGCCCCATTTGGCTTCTGGAATCTTTGCCTCTTTACCAAGATTCAGGGTTACATCTTTAGCTGTTACTCGTAGTTTGTATCTGCCTCGCATTGGATGCTCACCCCTACCCATAAAAATTCCTGGCGGTTCAGCCATGTAGTTGCCAATTTCTACTTCTTTTCCATCGATAATCCCATTTCCATATTTTGCCTTCATCTCCTCACGAATTTCCTTGCGCTTTATTGTAAGCGCCTTTTTGTCCTCTTTTGTTAACAATTCTTTTTCTTCTTTTTCTTTATCTACGAGTTGGTAGGCTAGAGAAAAATCAATATCGCTATATTGCAAGTTCTTAAATTTTCCATTAAACGTTTTAGCAAAATCTGAAACAAAATTTTTCTGAAAGATGGGATCTTCGATATATTTTTCTGTAGCGCCTGGTTTTGGTGCATCTTTCTTTTTTGACCATTGGTAGATCATCTCTTCCTGAAGCAAGTTAAGCGCAACGTTTTCTCTCTTAATCTTTATCTTAATTCCCTTTGACTCAAAGTCTGGAGGAAACAATATTCCGTTATGTTGTAATGTTTTCCATTTCATATATTTCACTAATCTAATACGACTTTGACAAAAATTGATCAGAACTGTATATCAATCTAACCACAAAAAAATCTTCCAAAACATACCAAAGAGAGAGATTGTTAAACAGTTATTCTCCGTAGAGTTCCTTTTTTAAATAATTCTCAAACTCAATATCTGTTTTATTCTTCTTTGCCTCCAAGAACATTACTGCATCGTTTCCAACAACGTATCTAGGTAATGGCTTTTCATCCTTGACAGCCTTAACAATAGTATCTGCGACTTCCTTGGGATGTGTTCCCATTTCTGTCATCATCTTGACACCTGAAACTACCTTGATAGTAATGTCCCTGTATACAGTATCTAACTCTGATTTCTTAGCCATTTTCATATTTTGCATAAAGTTTGTTTTGATGACTCCAGGTTCAATTATCACAACATTAACACCAAACGGCGCTAGTTCAAATCTCAAAGATTCACTTAGTCCTTCTAAAGCAAACTTGGAGCTAATGTATGCAGGCGATGCTGGAAATCCAATACGGCCTACAACTGAACTAACATTTACTATTGTTCCAGAACCTTGCTTTCTCATTGTTGGTCCAACTTCCTGAATTAGTCTTATTATTGAAAAGAAGTTTGTATCAAACTGCGCCTTAAATTCATCCACAGATACATCCTCGACACATCCCCAGAGAGCCCATCCTGCATTGTTTACAAGAACATCAATCCTTTGTTTTTGATCAAGAATTTTTTGTATAGCATTTTTGACCGAGTTCTCATCATCTACATCCAATTCTAAGACATTAATTTTCAAATTCTCTTTCTGTCCTAGTTCTTTAATTTTGTCACTTTTTGTAGTGTTCCTCATTGTGGCATATGTGTAATATCCTTCTCTTGCCAGTGCTAAAGCAGTCTCAAAGCCTATCCCACTAGAAGTTCCGGTAACAACTGCAACCTTTTCCATGCAGATTTCTTGCTACAACTATCTAATAGTTTTATGATCCAATTGTATACCAAGCACCCATGGAGTGGAGCAGCAATGCAGTCGATCAGTAGTGGTATTGTCCAAGTCCGAAACCATTATGTATAATTAAAATAAGTAAACAACATGGTTAGCTATACAGGGCAAGTCGCCACAATTCATGCACAATTTCAGAAAGCATTAAAGAGAGCCAAGTCAAGACAGGCAGTTTTAAACGCCTATTGGAAACATAAGGCTCAGCATGAAAGACTACTGAAACAACATCTTAAAGAAGAAATGGATCAAGTTAACAGAATAAAATCTAAGATCAAATATAGATAACAAAATTGGATTTAAATTTTGTATTTTTTAATTAATTATTATGTAACATATGAGTACTTTAATAATTGAAAAAATTTAGCGTCAACAAGATCTACAATAAAGATTGTATTGAAGGAATGAAGGCAATTCCTGATGAAAAAATAGATTTGGTTCTTACTGATCCTCCTTTTGCCATTAACTTCAAGGCTAAAAAGGCAAACTACAATAGAAACGCTTCAAGAGTTTTGTCCGGCTACAATGAAATCAAAGTTGAAGATTATTATAATTTTACAAATGCTTGGATGTGTGAAGTTTATCGAGTTTTAAAAAAATCTGGTAGCATGTATGTATTTTCTGGTTGGAATAATCTCAAAGATATTCTAACTGCATTAGATGACAATGGCTTTACAACTATTAATCACATAATCTGGAAATATCAATTTGGTGTGGTTACTGCAAAAAAGTTCGTTACTTCTCACTATCACTGTCTTTTTGTGTGTAAGGATGATAAAAAAATAAAGTTTTTTCCATATTCAAGATTTAAAAAAAATGCCAAGACATCTGATGGACGAAGTCTTCATTACAAAGATAAGGAAGATGTCTGGATCATAAATCGAGAATACTGGACTGGAGATGATAAAACCCCTACAAAACTTCCCGCTGAAATAATTAAAAAAATTCTGCAGTATTCTAGTGAAAAAACGGATTTAGTGTTGGATCCTTTTCTTGGTTCTGGTCAGGTTGCAGTAATAAGCAAGATGTTAGGAAGACGATATTTGGGATTCGAAATAGTAAAACAATATTACGATTTTGCAAATAAACGACTTCAAAAAAATGTTTACCGATTAAAAAAAGAATAGAGACTTGATTATTTTTTAGTCTGTGTTTCTTTTTCTGGCTGTCCAATTTTATTTTTTATGATTTCCCTCAGTTCTTCATCGCTCTTGCTTTTGGAGTCTATTCCTAATGTATTCGACATAACGTCTAGCTTTTGCCTTTCATCTTTTACGGGACCAGAAACTTCCAAGTTTTCCTTTGTAACATCTTTCATTTGTTTTTCAACTGTATCCTTCGCTTTTTTATACTCACCAACAATTTTCCCAATTTTCTTTGCTGCATCGGGAAAACGGTTTGTGCCTAAAAGTAGGATCAGTGCAACGAAGATAATCATTAGCCATTCGCTTCCGATAATATTCAGCAAGTATTCTAACACAAAATTAAGTCGTTCTTTACAAAATTAAATATTTGTATTATCCTGAATTTTGCTCATTTATACGCAGCAACCATAATTGCTCCGCCCATCATAGCTTTCTCAAACTCAACGCTTGTAAATTTTTCAAGGAGTTTTGATTCTAGCTTTTTGTTTTCTGGCCAAAGTCTGTATGTTCCGTATAGTTTGGCAAATTTTAATCCAAGCCTTCCTCCTGCTGCATATGCTACAATCGGTAAAATTAATCTGAGATAAAATGAAACACCAAATCTAACAATTAGTTCATCTGGTTTTCCTAAATCAACAATAATCCATTTACCGCCTTTTTTCAAAACTCTGTGAATCTCTGAAATAGCTGTATTCAGGCTAATTGCATCACGTAATGAATATCCAGAAAGAACTACGTCAAACTGTTGGTCCTTAAACGGTACATGTTCAAACACTCCACATGTCGCTTCTGGTTTTTTTTTGAAAAGCCTATCAGTATTTTTTATCATTGCTAAAAGAGGATCATATAACATAATCTCCACCTCTCCATTGGCAACATCTAATGCAGTTTTTGACATATTACCAAATCCTGAACCAGCATCAAGTATTTTATCGCCATTTTGTATTTTCCCTTTAATTGCTCTATTTCGATGTTCAGAATCTTTTCCAAATGAAATATACGAATTTACCTTATCGTAAACAGGTATGATTTCCTGTAAAACATCAAGCACTTCACCCCAATAGCTTCCTAAACCCACAGGAGTACTATTATTTTTGATATTATATTTTGTACTCTTATTTTGACGAACCGTCAGGATTTTCCGGCTCATGTTGATCCTTTGCCTGTGCATGTTGATCCTTTGCCTGTGCATGCTTTGCTAGTTCTTCACTAGACACTTTTTCAAATAGTTTAGTATCTGTTCTGATCCTTGACATCCTGATATGTTTCACACCCTTTTCATCACTCTTTAGATTTATTGCAGAAATTGCTAACGACATCACATCATCCATCAACATTTCCTTTTTGTAATTCTTTTCTAAAAAGTCGGTTACCTCATCTGAATTGCCACCTATTGCAACTGCAGTATATGGAACATAAGTTCCACTTGGATCAGTAACAAAGATTTTAGCGCCTTTTCTGTCCACTCCAGCAACAATTAGTGCGACACCAAATGGACGAACTCCAGAATATTGTGTAAATTGGTGTGCTTGATCTGCTAAATGTTTTGCAACTGCTCCTACCTCTACCGATTCATCATAAGTTAATTTGTTACTTTGTGAAAAAAAACGTGCGTTGTCTATCAGAATACGAGCATCTGGAATATATCCTGCTGCTGCAATACCTATATGATCATCCACCTGAAAAATTTTCTGTGTAATATCTTCTACTTGAAGATCCCGTGATTTTTCTTCCACAGCTATTACAGCTCCATCCTTAGCTTGCAATCCAATTGCAATTGCTCCTCTTTTAACTGTCTCCATAGCATATTCCACTTGATAAATTCTACCATCTGGCGAATACATCGTAGGTGTCATATCATAACCGCGTGATGCCATCATAATATTTCGATTCACTCACAAGTCAATTTAAGGGTTGGTTACAGGATGATCTAAATCATAACTCTATCCATTAAAATATACAATTGCTTTTGATGAAGCATGGGGAATCAATTAGAACAGTTTATTGAACAAAAATACATTAATCTTGAGACATACAAAAAGGATGGAACTTCTATTAGAACTCCTGTTTGGTTTGTAATTGATAATGATC
>JACAST010000065.1 GCA_013390765.1 Marine Group I thaumarchaeote
TTATGGAAAGGACTAAAAGGCATTGGTGCAAATTTTGTTGGAACTACCCATATGACGTTTTCAGGTGTTGTTGCTGACCCGAAGCTCATACATGATATTTCTGAAATTAATGACATGCACAAGAATGGAAGATGGATATCAACAAATCTAGGAATTGAAACAGTTGCCCCTAGCTTGATAAAAAAACACTTGGGAGTAAAGGCAAAACCATTTTCAACAGACGAATGGGGTTGGGTAGTAAGAGAAGGTGCAAAAATACTTAACAAAAACCACTGGTTCCCAGCAGCTACTATAATCATTGGTTGGCCGGATGAAACTCCAGATGATGTACAATATACTATTGACATGATGAGTGATTTTAGAGCATTTAATTTTAGGGGATTAGTAGCTCCATTACTCTACCAAGACTTTAGTGAGAAAAATTCCATGCACTTTGGAAACCTGAATGAGGCACAATTTACATTGTTTTGGAAATGTTGGGAAAATAACCTTCGTGTTATTAATGATATCATACCAATTATTCTTAGAAACAAAACGTATGGACCTCCAATGAAAGTTTTCATGTATGGTATCATTAAAGTTGGAACATGGGCAATAATGAGATATTTGCGTGGTTTGTGTAAGGAATTGTTTAATGGAAGAATGCCTGAAGAGATTATTGAAAAATGGGCAAGAAGTAGATCTGTTACTGCTCCTGCCTACACAAAATAATAGATTATAATTTTTCTATTGCTGCATCAACTATAGTGTTTCTTTTTGGAGACATGACTATGAAATATGTTTTATCAGCTCTTTCTATTGATTCAACCTTTTTGTAAGTTTTAGTATTTATGTCAAATTCTAAAATTCCATTTTCCAACGTGCCCTTTGTAAAAATCATTAGATAGGTTCCAGTTTCTGAGTGGCTCAGCGGTATAATAGAGCAAATATATCCTTTGTAAGAATTAATTGGCAAATAATTTTTCATCGGTGGAGCAATAGAAGCCATATACAGAAATATATCTTCAATGGAATTAAATTCCTCAAATTCTATATCCATTAAGTTTCATGAATTTGATAAACTATAAGAACGTAGAGATTATTTCCTATTTTTTATTTTAAATATAACAACAGCAGGTGCAACGAAATACATTCCTATGTTAAGAAGTATAACTCCAATTCCATATCCTAACATTTCCTCTTCTGAATCGATATCAACATAGTTCAGAATTGCAAGTGAAGTAAGCAGTGGAGTTATTGCAATCTTGACAGTTTCCTTAAATGCTGGATTCTCTCGTTCATAATCCGCTATAGTAGGTGAGAAAGAGTAATAGAATTGGTTGAATCCAGTCATGAATGCTGATCCTGATTGTGTTTGCAGCACAGTATTATCACGAATTTCTCTAAGGAATTGGATTTGTGGTGCTAATTCAGAACCAAATGCAGCAGTTGCAATTAAACATCCGCCTCCTTTCTTTTGTTGTTCAGCTACACAAAGCCCATTTTTTAACACAGTACCAGGTCCACAAACAGGTTGAGTTGATCCCATAACTGGTTCTACATCTACTTCAGGCTCTGCTTCTACTTCTTCTTCTACTTGTTCGGTTGGCTCCTCTTCTGTGGCAGGTACGCCAGAACTACCACCAAACTTAAACATGGTTTGGTTTTCCTGTGCGCTCCACTTTGCTTTAACAGTATAATCACCTTCAGTACTAATCATACCATCAGCAATAACAGTAGTGGAATAATTTCCATCCGAACTGGGTGTTACCTGAGCAACTGATACAAGATTTCCATTTGGCGCCAGAATCATAATTGTAACATCAACACTTCTCATTGGATCTGACGTGTCAAAATCTTTGACAAATCCTGAAATAGTAATTGTGGCACCCTCTACATAAAATTCCTTATTTGTTGTAACAGAAAGAGGTTCTACTGATGCATACGCTGCGCCAGATATTCCATACGATAAAAGTGAAAGAGACAAAAATGCTAAAAAGAATTTTCCCGAGAGTTTCATACCTACAAAGCTACGACATTTCGTAGGTATTTATGTATTAATCAGAAAAAAAAGTAGTTTTATTTGTTAATTTTTAGTTCGATTTAAAAATTCCATTAGTTAAGGAAACTGTCAAGCTTTGCTAGTCCATCATCAATGTTTTTAAAATTATCATCATTCTCTAGAAATTTTGACAGCTTTTCAGTATCAAGTGAATAAGAAACATCATCATTTTTTACGTTTTTACTTACAAAACCTTTTTCTATTAAATACGATAATTTTTCATTAAGTTTTTCTTTCGAAATAGCAATTTTTTTTGTAAGAACTGATAGTAGTTTTGGACCATCTTTTAATTCTACTAGAATTTCTGCGTTGACAGATTCGAATAATGATTCTAGAATTTTCTCGCTTTCATTTGAAGCATCATTTGACATGTTCTTCATCTTAATATACAAAATTATAATTCTATACATAAATCATATCAAAATAATTCATATACTCAGCAGGGTTTTTATCGGGGACACTGAAAATCTTGATACTTGGCTGTTGAATATCAGTATTTAGTAAGGATCGTAGGAAATGACATTCCCGGAGAGAGAAAAATGGTAGTTGGATTGACCAAAATAAGAGGTGTTGGTTACATGTTTGCAAATACTATCATAAACGTTTTAAAAATAAATCCTGATCAAAGAATTGGCTATTTGTCACCAGAACAGATTAAATCAATTGAAAGTATTATAAAAAATCCATCAGCATCTAATTTTCCATCTTGGTTTTTAAACAGAAGAAAAGATATTGAAACAGGCGAAGATAAGCATTTGATAACTTCTGATATCGCATTTACAGTCAGAAATGATATTGAAAGAGAGAAAACAAGTGGTAGCTGGCGAGGAATTCGTCACATGTTTGGATTAAAAGTTAGAGGCCAGCGTACCAGATGTACTGGTAGAAAAGGTGGAGCAGTTAGTGTTGCCAAAGGAGGCAAAATAATGCCAGCACGAGGAGGAGTGGCTGCTGAAGGAGCAGAACCTGCAGCTGGTGCAGAAGGAGCAGAACCAACAGTTGAAGCTAAGGAAGGTTCAGAAAAGAAGGAAGCGCCTGCAGCTGGAAAGAAGGAAGCGCCTGCAGCTGGAAAGAAGGAAGCGCCGGCAGCTGATAAAAAGAAATAGATGGTTTAGATGGGAGATCCTAAAATGCCAAGAAGAGTTTGGAAGAAACCTAAGCGTCCACTTAATTATGATCTTATGATGGATGAATTAAAAATTCTTGGCACATTTGGATTAAAAACAAAACGAGAATTATGGAAAACACAAACCGAGTTATCAAGAGTAAGATTACAAGCCCGTTCTCTACTTGCATTAAGACAAGAAATTCGAGAGAGAAAAGAACCTATACTAATACAATCACTTTCAAAAATTGGGTTAGTGGATCAAAATTCAACTTTGGATGATGTGCTAAACC
>JACAST010000010.1 GCA_013390765.1 Marine Group I thaumarchaeote
ATCTTCTGCTGAATTTCACAAAAAGGCAGATTCAATTATTCAGGAATTACAAAAAATTAGAGACACTACGAATAAGGCATCAATTACAACATCAAATGAAGTTATCGGATTATTGAAATTATCAGAATATCAATCGAACATACGTATGCTGGCTGAATCAAAATATGGCTCGTTAGAAGACATTAAAAAAATGGCAGAACAAACAGCAGAAATTGTTAACCTTTTTGATAAGATATCGATCGAATCAGGGAAAAAAATTCCTCTGCCATATGAAGTCAGACAGTGGGCCATAAGCACAATTTTTGACTGTGTGGATAGATGGGAAATCAGATTTGATGATTTGTTCAAGATATTATTAGATTCTTTGGGCAAAAATTTGCTAAAAGAATCAATAAGGATCCAACAAGTTAGGGATATCTTTGGCATTAAAGCGGTTGATAAAATTAAAAATAAATTAAAATTAACTTAAACTCCTTCTGATTTATCAAAAGCCTCTAAACTCTGCTTTTTCCTTTTAAGGATAGCAAATATTCCAATAATTACTGCGATCCATATAGAAGCAAAAAGAATGTTTGAAACGCTTGCATACATGTATGGCACAATATCCATGATCTGTTTCTGTATTATCTTTGCTCTGTCACTGACATCCATCATTCCCGTATGAAATGCAGAACTATCCCTAGGAACAACAGAGATTTTTTCTGCGCTAGCAAGCATGACACTCAAGTCAGCCTGTATTCTTGTAAAATTGGTAGTATCAGTTGGAAATATCCAAACTGGGTTTCCTACAGCAGGAAGATACTCTTTGATTGCATTAATATCAGTCATTATGGTTTGTGGTTCAGAAGATGCCATAATTCTATCAAACAGTCCTATTGATAGATCCATGGGATAAACATCATTTTGATATCCAGTATATGCCAAATATGCACCAAAGCAGATTATTGCAACTATACCAGCAACTGCGAGTTTGTGTATAATGTCAGCCATATTTTCATCTTTTGTTTTTGTATTGTCAATTTTTGAATTACCTCTTTTAAATCTTGTATGGGAGAAACTCATGCAAGCAATATACAAGAATCCCATTGTCTGTAAAGCAATGATGGGAACCCATATGGGGTTTCTTGAGTAAATTGCAATTAAAATTGCCATAATTCCATAAATGCCAAAGAAAAGCTCTAGCAATGTAGTCTTAGAAAATGGCAGATTGTATGCCTTTGTCCTCCAATCATCAGTATTTTTAACAATACCGTATTTTGGAGTTCGCAGAAATTCACTCTTCTTCCCCACCATAGCGTCTATTACAGCTATGGTATTGTTTACCGCCATTCCCATGGAATAAATTATCAGATAAGGCATGGCTATTGCCTTTTCCTTCCGATTTTTATCATACATGTTACGAATTATGAAAAGATAAGCTCCTGGTCCCATAGCAACGTATGTTGCAAGCGTTACTACTGGGAGAAAGCTAACAATATAGAGATTCACATTAGATGCTAAAAGAATTGGAAGTGCTAGAAATTGAATTAGCATTAATGGAAAAACTATGTGACGTGTGAGCTGCACGAAAGCCTGTAGTTTTGCATCAATTGCAATTTTTCGTTTTACTAAAATACCGCCAAGAAGTTTTATTGCACATTGAATTGAGCCTTTTGCCCATCTGAACTGTTGCCTCTTGGCACCGTTCATCTGTACAGGTAGTTCCGCATTAACAACTATATCCGGTATGAAAAGGCATTTCCAACCCTTCATTTGCGCTCTATAACTCAAATCCAAGTCCTCCACTAGAGTTGCGGTGTGCCAGCCACCAGAATCTTCGATGCATTCTTTTCTCCAAATTCCAGCAGTGCCATTAAAATTCATAAATAGGTGTGAGTTGCTTTTTGCTCTTTGCTCGACTAAGAAATGGAAGTCTAGACTGAGTGCTTGAGCTTGGGTCAGAGCAGAATAATTTTCATTAATATGTCCCCACCTGCACTGTACAAATCCAATGTTTGGTTTTGAAAAATATGGAATTGCTTTCTTTAGATACCACTTTGGTGGAATAAAGTCTGCATCAAAAATTGCGACAAACTCACTTTTGGTATATTTCATCGCGTACTTTAGTGCCCCAGCCTTGTAACCCTGTCTTGTTCCACGTCTAACGTGGGAGATATCAAAGCCCTTACCCTTGTAATTTTCGACAAGTTCTGCTATTTGCTCTGTAGTGTTATCATCAGAATCATCCAGAACCATGATACACAACTTTTCTTTTGGATAGTCAAGATCACAAACAGAATTTATGAGACGTTTTGTAACATACTTTTCATTATATATTGGAAGATGAATGGTAACAGTTGGTTCACCTATTGATACGGTATTTTGATTTTCTTTTCTCCGTCCTGAAAGAAATGCCAAATAATAGAAATTACATGTATAAGCAATTATGATAATCGCACAGGCTATGAAAATATAAAAAACAAAACTAGTGAACGGATTAGGTGATACAAATTCCATCTTATAATATTGTGAAAATATAATACAATATTAAAAATTATAGAATTTATCGTTAATTATAGCTATGATGGTGAAAAAATCTTGATCGCCACCGGAGGACAGACATTCTCACACGCAATGCAGAATATACAGTCTGGCTCGTTAATTTGGAGTGGTTTTTTTGTAGATGCTGCATTTCCCGGAAAGTCAAAGAATTCGAAAACAGCCACAGGGCATGCGTCAATGCAGGCTCCATCTGCAACACAGATGTCAAAGTCTACAGAAACAAACTCACCCCAAACACCCATGACCTTGTTATCTGATCCAACTCTTCCCCAAGTCCTAAGCTCATTTCCAGTCTTAGTTTTGAACACTGGAGAAGGATCCATCTTATCTTTGTAGTCAACATCGATTGGTCCTGGAACCGCTGCCTCCCCGTCCCTCTGTATTAATTGTTTTTTACCTTCAATTGCCGGTTTGGGTGGTTCTACTTTAGCTATTGGTTTGGCATCTGGTACAATTTGTGCCAAGGGAGTTAGTTCATCCAATTTTGTCAATGCCTGTACTTCAGATATTTTTTCTGATTTCATAAGATGTTCAACCATCTTGTCAGAAAGTATAGTGTTTCTAAGAAGCGTGTCAATTATCATTTTTGCAAAGTGATCAGCCTTTTTTCTATAGTTTTGTATCCATTGAGGGGCAGCAAATTTTTCAACTGGATAAATCTGATAAATAGCATCAATTACTTCGCCCGTTACAATTTCAACAGTAACGCTAAGATCTACTGATTCATATCCATCGGCATCTGGATCCGGCATATTTTCTTCAGTCCAATAGTAGGTTGCATATATCCTATCGGCATATTGATCCATATCAAATGTCTTTTTCATTCCTTCGAGAATAGACTTTATCTCAGCTGGGTCGTCAAGTTTGATAGGCATTCTGAATAGACCGAGCTTGTAACCATGCATTGGATAAACTCCCCGTTTAGCAGTTGAAGCCTGCATTGTGTATACTCTATCTTTAAGAAGCAATGACATGATTTGCGTATAGTATAAAATAGATAAAAATCTTTGTTCATAGAATTCATGAGTAAATAAAAAATTAAATTTTTAAGAAGCATATACGGATGGAATTAGCTTGAAAATTGACAAAGTTGCCATTGTTAGTAAGTTTGGCTCGAAAAAAGCTGAAAAGGCAGCAAAAGGGATAGCAGAAAAACTACTAAAACAAAAATTCAAAGTTTACACTATTTCACCAGTATCAGTTAAGGGAGCAAAAAAAGTAAGCTCTTTAGAAGATTTAAGAAAGATAAAACTTGATCTTGTAATAACATTAGGTGGAGACGGAACCACTCTTAGAACGTTTAGAAATCTTGAAAATGAGACGCCGCTTCTAACAATAAATATTGGTGGTAATAGAGGAATTTTATCAGAAATATTTTTGGATGAAATTGACAACGCTATACAACACATAAGGAAAAATAAGATTTGGCTTGACAGAAGAATAAGGGTTATTGCTTCTTGTAACAATAAGCAGTTTCAACCCGCATTAAACGAGATATATGTTAATAGAAAAAATTTGACTAAAACTGCTGAATTTGAAATAAAATTCCAAAATGATACAATAAAACAAAAGATGGACGGCATTATGATATCAACACCAAGCGGTTCAACTGGTCATTCATTATCAATTGGTGGACCTGTACTGCATGAAAGTTTGGATGTACTAATTATAACGCCAGTTGCTCCAGTCCACAGACTTCCGTCCATAGTTGTTCCTGACGAAAAGGTGGAGATAAGGTGTTCACATGATTGCAATATAGTCATGGATGCTCAGGTCATCAAATCAGCTGGTGTTGATGAGCTAATAACTATAAAAAAATACAAAAAACAAGCAGTTTTTATCAGGCTAAAAAAGAAAGGTCTGAGACAGATGGCTAAGCTTGGCTTTTAGAGTTTTAGATTCTAGCGCATTTTATGCAGGAATTCCATTTAGTTCAAACGAACCAAGCTACATTACATCTCTCATCTATGGTGAAATTGAACACATAAAAAAAGATCATGATGCAATTCAGATTTTAATTGAAACAAAAAGATTAATGATCCGCGATCCCGAGCATCGATTTATTATTACTGTTAATGATGCGGCAAAAAAATCGGGTGATTTTCCAAATCTTTCACATGAAGATATATCTGCTATTTCTCTAAGTCTTCAACTTGAGGCTGAACTTGTCACTGATGATTTTACTATTTCTAATGTGGCAAAACATCTTAACATAAAAGTTATTCCTCTAATGACTAGTGGTATAAAAAATGTTATAATTTGGAAGTATTATTGCCCAGGATGTAAAACAAATTTTTCTAAAGTTACAGAATGCCCAAGATGTGGAAATAGATTAAAAAGAAAACCTATGAAAAACTAGTTCATTTATCGTGAAGTGTTTTCTGGCTAGTTTTTTTCAAATGCTTACTTTGTGCTTGTAATACTTTTTTTATATTTTTAGCACGAGCCTCACCAAGACCACTGACTTTAGAAAGTTCTATAATTGATGAACTTAATACCCTCAAAGGTGTTCCAAACTTCTCTAACATACGTACAGCAGTTTTTTCTCCTACACCAGGTAAACTGCACAGCATAGAAAGTTGTTGTTTTTGTAGATCATTTGATTTTCTAATTTTTTTAATAAATGGACCCTTGCTTGCATCCTTTCTTGAACACATAGATATCAACAACTTGGATGTATGAGTAGCATTAGGTGTAGGAATTACTGGAATTTTGAAATCAATTGCAATAGATGAAATTGCACCATAAAACACAAGTGGGTTTTCCGTCAATTCTTCTATTTCGTCTATATCTCCCTCTATTATTAAAATTGGAAATTGATAATGTTCTTTTAATCTATGACACTGATCAAATAGACGGCCATCAAAGATTGATGAAACCAAATCAGAAATTGTTTTTCTCTCAACTACGGTTTCAGGTGCAACAATATAGTCACCCACTGGCAGTGTTTTTATTTCCAAATTAATGCCAGTTCCCTTTAAAAGGTCTGGTATACCACTTTTTTTTTCCCTTTCATCTGCCACTATACGCAGATTCTTTAGGTTCACAAAAAATGCTTGTCTGTTTGATTAATATTTTCTTGGGAGGTTGTTATTTTGGTGGTTTAGTATTTGTAGAAGTGTTTTGTATCATTTCCTGAATTTTAGTTTCCTGTTCTTTTAGGGTAGTTTTCAATCTCTCTTCTTGTTTCACTAAAATTGAAGCTTTTGTTTTTGCCAGTTCCGCCTGTTCTTCAAGTTCTTCAATAAGATCCTTTTTGTTAGATTTTATCATGATAGTTCCAGCATGTTTGAAAACTAATTCATCATCACTTGCCTTTTTTAACTCCTCCAATGCTTTTTCTGTTTCAAGTTTTTCTGATTCCAACTGTTGTTTTTGCATTAGAATGGATTGAAAGTTCTGTTGTGTTTGCTGCAATTTTGCTAGCTGCTCTTGTACCATAGGAGGAATTTGTTGATTGGAAGACATATGGGAATTAGAAACTCATTTTAATTATATATCTACTGATTCAATCGAGTCATAGCCCGTCTGAACAAGACGAATGCAGGAATTAAGGTTTGCACGCATATGTGCCAAATTGTTAGATTCAATTAGTATTGTAATTTTGTCGTTACAAAACATCTCTGTTTTAGTTGGATTTTCGGGATAGAATTTATTGTCAATATTAACTGAATCAAAAACCGCACTTGTTTTTTCTTCCGCATCTATTTCAATTTTAGCATTAAAGCTTGATGTCATAGGCATAACCCGCTATCTTAATTCCACATTTTTTACAAACCCAGATACCTACAGCCTGTCTACCAAATTGTAAGGAGCCGCATTCAGGACATTTTCTTTTAGATTTTAAAACTCTGTGAACTATACTGTATTTTTTTCTAAGTTTTATACCATATCTGGCGCCAAGACCTTTAAGGTAGCCTTTCGTTTTTGCCAATTTATTTACTACCTTCTGTTGCTTGTTTTATAATATCTCTGATTTTTTTACCAATTGCAATGGATAATTCAGCGCATTTAACAAGTTGCTCAAGTGAAAATCCGTCACTGCCACCCTTTTGAAGCGCTACAATATTTCCATCAGAGTTTGTAGTAATTGTTATTCTAGCATCAAGACATTCCCATTCATCAAGATTTGGATCTACAATTATGAATTCGCCTATTAGTCCCATTGTAACTGATATTGGAATGGTAGTAATTGGTGTGTCCGATGCCTGATCCTCTATTAAAACAGGTTTGTCATCTTTCATTTCCCATTTTGGAATTTTTGATGTAATAATTGCAGCAACAGCTGCATATGAACATGCATCAAACAAATTACCGTCATGATCAGTTACTACATTATCAGCAAACACGCCAATGACAGATTTGTCTTTCTGTAAAACCATCTGTGATAAATCAATCATACCACTTTCCCGTATTCCTCTATCAACCACTCTAGCTATCTCTATCACATTTGGTTGAGGAGGACCGGTTTCTGCACTTGGGTGAGCTAATGGAAGAATTTCTGCTGTGCAGATAAAGATTCCCTTGTCACCCATATCAGGAAAAGGTTTGTCAGGTTGAACTTTGATCCCCGATACAACTTCTGTGTCACCTAATCTAGCCCGTGCAGAGCCATTAGCGTGAGGTATAACTCCAGTATCAATAACTAAAGGTCTAGGTTCATCTAGTGCACGATCATCAATTCTTTTTCCTTCCTGCAGTAAATCTAGAATTTTAGATCTTTTGAGTTTGTCTATAATTGAAAGGTTTGCCATTAGTTGTTATCACCACTCGAAAAATATTTTTCACGCAATGCATTTTTCTGTATTTCATATACCTGTTTACAACCTTCTATACCTAGTTCTATACATTTTTTGAATTCATCGGTGGTGAGAACACCATCTAATTGTAAAAGTGTGATTTTTCCAAAGTTTGGCATGTAACCTATTGGCATATCGGCTTGCCCAGCTTGGTCTTCTTCATTATTAACATCAAGAATTAAAGTATCCGCAGCTTTTCCTGCAGCACATGAACATACCATATCTCTCATTGGAATTCCTGCATCCGCTAATGCAACTGATGCTGCATCTAATGCAGCACATCTAGTTCCACCATCTGCTTGCAATACTTCAAGATACACATCAATTGCAGTTCGAGGGAACTTTTCAAGTATTACAGCAGGTTCTAATGCTTCCTTGAGAACTTTACTGATCTCTATTTCTCGTCGTGATGGCGCTGGATTTTTTCTTTCACTAACAGAAAAAGGCTCCATATGATATCTGACTCTTAAAATTCCAGTGTCTGGATTTGACATGTGTTTTGGATGAACATCTCTTGGACCAAAAACACCGGCAAGAATTTTATTTCCACCAAATTCAATATACGCAGAACCGTCAGCGTTTTTTAATACTCCGACTTTTATTGTAACCTTTCTTGTTTCATTTACCTTGCGTCCATCACTACGAATCCCATTTTCGTCAAGTAATACTACATCAGTTTCTCGTCCTCCCATTAATTATACACCATTATATTCCAACATTTTTTTCACTTTATCTGTTAAGTCAACAAGATGTGCTTGTTCATCAACCATCCGAATTGCTGCAAGTGCCTTTAATAACCCATTTGTTTCGTCACAAGATACAACAATAAAGCCATTTTGACCCACAGTAATAGTTGCATTAGTAGATGCTTCGATTGTTTGTATCATAGATCCATGTTTTCCAATAAGACGAGGAATTTTAGTGGGAGGTATTTTGATCAATTCTCCAGAATCAATCTTTCCCAGATTTTTGTCTGCAATAGAAATTAAAGGTTCACGCTGTCTATCAGAATTCGCAATTCTTGCAAAGATGATATCACCTTTATCAAGTCTCTCTTTCATTTCGCTCGTGGTAGGATATGAACCTCTTCCAAATACATCCTGACCCAAAAGCATTCCTTGATAACATGAATTGATATCTGCAAACCAAGAATTGCCAAAAATAGATTGAATCGTACCTATTACCAAGTCATCGATTTTTGGCATGTAAATTCCATTTAGTGAGATTACTCGTACACTATCAGCAGAAACATCAGATAATCCTATAGTAGTTGAAATAATTCGTTTACCTTCTAATACAACATTATCCTGTAACCGAAGAGGTGCAGTGGTAATAAAATCACCTGGCAGAACATATCGCTTTTTAGATTCTAAATTTTTCAATTGTTTTCATCTAAAAATCTTTGAATTTTTTCTTCAAGATTAGCATCATACTGTGCCATACCAATCATTTTGATAGACGCAATAGATTTTTTTAAACCTGTAGAATTGTCACATTTTAAAATAATTAAGCCATTTTGACCCACAGTAATAGTTGCATTAGTAGATGCTTCGATTGTTTGTATCACAGATCCAGTAAGACGAGGAATTTTAGTGGGAGAGATTTTAATTAATTCTCCAGAATCAATCTTTCCCAGATTCTCGCCAGTTATAGTGATTAAGGGATCTCTAGAATTCACGTTTGCAATTCTAGCCAAAATGATGTCACCCGTTTTTAATTTTAAAGAAAGATCATCTCTAGAAGGTGAATAATCTTTTCCAAAGATGTCAGATGCTGTGAGAATACCTGAGTAGTAAGAATTTATGTCAACTTCCCATGATAACGCATTATGTGATACAATTTTACCAATAACTAAATCATCAGTTTTTGGAGTGTACAATCCAGTCAAAGGAGTTACAGTAACCAAGTCGTCTTTTATTTCGGAAAATCCAGTTGCTGTAGACATTAGTCTGTTACCTTCAAGTATAACATTTTGTTCTGGTCTATAATCACCTGTAACAATAACATCACCTGGAAGAACAAATTGGTTTTCATTCATTTTAAAACCTCAACAAATGCAGTGCCTTTTGTTATTGCGCCTAATCTATCTATCACGTTTGGCCTTGCTGCGGCAGGTATTTCTAGTATTGCTTTTAAAGATCCGTCTTTCTGCCAATCTTCTTTTTTTAAAATGCCTGTTGATTTTAGTACAGAATAAGACTTTGCTACATATTGAGCAGGAACAGAAATTTCTAACAAAAGATTTTCTGATTTTAATGGAATAATAGAACGTAGATTCTCCACGATGTCTTTGATTTGTTCATCAACATTTTTGAAAGGATCAATGCTTACGCGAGCGTCGGTCATAGCCTGCTCAATTCTTATAGGTGGGTGAGGTAAATGAGAACGCGGATCAACAAATGTCTTTGCAATAAATGTGATTATCTGCTTTCGTTTTTCTGTAGTCATCTTGCGGCGCTGCTCAGTTGTTAAATTAAGATCTCCTTTCTGTAATATTTTTTCCGCAATAATTAAAGCATCATCTGTTTTGAATGCTTTTTGTAATTTTTCAGATGGTGCCCGAGTACCCTTGCTTGAATTCTGATATATTTCATCAGATACGAGAACAGAACTGATATCTTTAATTTTTCCAAGTTTATAGTCAAGTGCTGGATCAGGTTTAACCAATATCTCAAATTTTTCCCCTTCAAAAGTGTATTTTACTACTGTAAACTTGTCTGACATGGTACTCATAGCGCCAGAATTGATATTAATCTATAGATGCTAGCTAGATTTTTATTTGGATTTTAGAAATTTTCAATAAGTTTGCCCTCTATCCAGATTCTTACTAGTGATGATAAAAAAATCTCCATCAAACTAATAGGTATTTCATTGCATTATGCAAATGCACTTAGGAGGATTTGTCTTAATGGTGTTCCAATTTTTGCCATAGACACTGTAGATATAATAGAGAATACATCTGTTATACCGGATGAGGGTTTAGCCCTTACATTGGGTATGATTCCTCTCAAAACAGAACTTAATGGGTTTGATGAATCAAATTCCAGAGTAATTTTAGTTCTTGATTCAGAGGCTGCAGAAAATACAAAAATAGTTACGTCTGCAGAACTAGAATCAAAGGATCAAGTTGTAAAACCAATTTCTAAACAAATCCCTATTGTACATTTAGCTCCTGGACAACGCGTTAAACTTGAAGCATATGCAAGACTTGGTAGGGGAACAGAACATGCAAAATGGAATTCGGCAAATATATCAGTACTTACAAATGCGGACAAAGAAGGTGAGCATATTTTAACTGTCGAAACTACTGGTTCTCTTGAACCAAGACAGATAATTCTAGCTGGAATTGAGGAACTTTCTAAAAGGCTAGAAGAGTTCAAAGAAATTCTTGTTAACTTGGAAGAATAATAGTCATACAATTCACATTTTTCACTAGTTTCAACCTTTTTTATGAGATTGGTTTTTAATATAAAAAATTGGCGTTGAAGTATGCTTACTGTAATTCTTGAGAAAGTTTTCAACCATCTTTCTTTAGATTCAAATTCACAGTTATCCATGGTTTCCATTCTTGCAGTAACTGGACCTCTTGTAATCCTTGTAGCAGGAATATGGGATGCGATTAATCATCTTCAAAATTCGCCTGAATTTTTCTGGTCTGACCCACATATTGTAGTGTACAGTGGAGTTTTCATGGTTACAATTGCAGCTATATTTTCTGTTAACTTGTTAGTGAAAAACTCCATCCAGGGAATTTTGAAAAGAGGAATGCAACTTGTTATAATTGGCTCTATCATGCAAATTATTTTTGGTTTTGGTGATTCTATTTCTCATGACATGTTTGGGATTGATGGTCTGTTGTCATTAACTCATCAGCCACTGGAGATTGGAATTGTTCTTTCAGCACTGGGTGGATTTCTAATAATTAAGGCTCGCCAAAATTCAAATCTTAAGGTATTTTTACCATTTTCAATTGTAACTTTCTTACTCATAACAAGCTGGCTTGGATTTAATTTAACTCTATACTTTGGTCACTACGTTCAATGTATTCCAATTCATTTAATATTTTCATCAGGATGTTCTATTCTATAATTTTTTAATTTTATATAAGAACTAAAGAGTAGTAACAACCCTCCAAAAAACATTACTCCAGTTGGAATGCTGATATTTATTATATCTGTACTTCCAATCTCCACTTGATAATTCATCTTTTCTTTAGCAGTGTTTGATAGAACCATTTTATACATACCTGATTCTTTTACATCAAAGTATCTAATTGACATCTTTGTTTGGATTAATCCCTTTGAGATTATATCGTAATTATCATCAACAATTTTGTAAAAGAATCCTTGACCATCAAATTCTGGAATTGTAACTTTGTGGTATCCAATATCTCCTGCTTCAAAATACAAGCTTATTTCGTCTGATTCTGTTTGTTTTAGTGTCATGAATTGATCTAATTTTTCTGATTCTGAAAAGATGATTATTGTTCCTGATGCTCCAATGATTATAAGCAAAATGCTAATTTTGAATAATGATAACTTCATTTAATTTTGCTTGATTTTTTGTAATAAATAATTTTGTATGATTTCATAGTACGTGAAAATAGATGATACGCTTAGTTACAACTAAAAAACCTCCTTTACACGGATCAACACAGTTTCTGATAAACCTGATCAAAAGTATTTCCACAGTGTAGAGCATCAGAATAAGTTACGCTTACCTCACATAGCGAAAATCAAATTTTTTTATGAAAACAGCGTACAACAACTTTGATTTAATAAAATTCTAACAAAAATATGTTTAACAAACTTAGCTCAATAGTCATACTGTTATATTTGGGTTAGAAAGGGCATTATTCTATTGGTTAACCAAATAGTTTTGCATATGGTCAAGGATCTTAAACAAGCCTCAAAGAAAAATGAAGCTCCTATATGGTCTAGGCTGGCAGTTCTTGCTTTAAAACAATCATCATCAAGGCGAGTTGTAAACTTGACAAGAATAAACAAGACCACAAAGGAGAACGACATTCTATTTGTACCTGGCAAAGTACTTGGAACAGGTAACTTATCTCATAAAATTACATTAAGTTCCTTTTCAATGTCTGTAACCGCAGCAAATAAGATAATTCAAACTGGAGGAAAGATTATGGCTTACTCTGACATGATTAAAAAATATCCAACTGGAAAAGGTGTAATAATTTTTGGCTAAACCAAAGCCATCAGCTAAACCAAAATCAGAACCAGCAACTAAACCAAAGCCATCAGCTAAACCAAAATCAGAACCAGCAACTAAACCAAAGCCATCAGCTAAACCAAAATCAGAACCAGCAACTAAACCAAAGCCATCAGCTAAACTAAAATCAGAACCGGCAGCTAAACCAGAAGAGAAGCCAATTGACAAAACTAGTAGGCCATTAGTAATAGATGGAACAGATCATATTGCTGGAAGGCTATCATCTAATGTTGCAAAATTATTACTTCAAGGAAATAGGGTCACGGTAGTAAACTCTGAAAAAATTATGATTAGTGGTAGAAAGAAAAGTATCGTTGGTGAGTACAAACAATTCCTAAAAATTGCAAGTATAAACCAGCCAAAACACGGTCCATTTCATCCGCGTAAACCTGATACGATAATCAGTAGGATGATAAGAGGAATGCTGCCAAGGGACAAACCGTCAGGTAAGGCAGCTCTTAGTAGGCTTAGAGTCTATATTGGAGTCCCAAAAGATGTAAAACCATTAGGAAAAATACAGCTTGAAAAAACAAAGATTAGAAAATCAAGTGCGTTGTATACGAGCGTGGGAGAACTTGGTAGATATGTTGGGTGGCATTAATGGTTGTAAAAACTGAGATTTATTTCGCGACAAGAAAAACTGCCAATGCTCATGTTTACATTACTAAAGGGGTGGGAAAAGTTAGAGTAAATAATGTACCAATTGACATGATAGAACCGGAGGTGGCACGTGAAGTAATTTTGACTCCGCTTGAAATTTCTGGAGAATTAAGAAATAAAATTGATGTTTCAGTTAGAGTTAGCGGAGGCGGTTTTATGGGCCAATCATATGCTGCTGCCACTGCCATAACACGAGCGCTAATAGGATGGACTAAAAGTAAAAAGGATCCTAAAGATCATCCGTTTACAAAATCTATCAGGACTGACCTTAGAAAGAAGATTGATGAATTTGATAAATATCTCATTAGTGGTGATGCAAGAAGAAAGGAGCCTAAGAAATTTGGTGGGCCTGGCGCTAGAAGAAGAAAACAAAAATCATATCGTTAAGATTCAGATTTATGGTTTGTACTTGAAAAGACCACCAGCTTCTATAATTTTGCCAATGAGATCTGGAAATGGTTTCATGGAATACGTCTGATTTTTTGTAATATTTTTAATCACATTCGTGTTTGTGTCAATTTCTAATTCATCTTTTTCTGAAATGGCGGAATATGTTTTTTCATCAATTTCGATAGGTAGTAAATAAGCGCCATCCACTGAATTTCTGTAAAAAATTCTTGCGAAAGACAACGCCAAAATAGCTTCTATCCCACTAGCACTAAGAGCAATTGGAGCGTGCTCACGCGAAGAACCGCAACCAAAGTTTTTACCTGTGACAATAATATTAGCTTCTTTTACCTTTGAATGAAAATCAGGATCCATTCCTTCCATTGCATGTTCCGCTAGCTCAGCATGTTCATGTAGTTTCAGATATGGCCCGGGTAAAATTACATCTGTGTCAATATTATCCTGTTCGTATTTGATCACTTTGCCTTTCATTACAAATCCCTTGGATCAGTTAATTTTCCGGTTACTGCTGAAGCAGCTGCAACTAGTGGTGATGTAAGATATGTTTTTGACTCAACATGCCCCATACGACCAGGAAAATTACGATTTGTTGTACTAACGCACACTTCATCTTTTGCTAAAACACCCATATGCGCTCCACAACATGCACCACAAGTAGGTGGACCGACAACTGCACCAGCATCAATGAAAATCTGAGTTAAACCGTTCTCGGTTGCTTTTTTGTAAATAGATATTGCTGCTGGAAGAATTTCAGTTCGGATTTTAACCTTTTTGCCTTTGAGAATTTTTGCAACAGCCTCTAAATCCTCATATTTTGCTCCTGTACATGAACCAATGTAGGACTTGTCAAGTTCTATGCCAGTTGTCTCTTGAACAACAGAAACATTTTGTGGAGAAAATGGTTTGGCAACTAATGGTTCAAGTTCTGTCACATCATATTCGTATGTTTTTTTATATTGAGCGTCGTCATCGTCATATACAGCATCATATTCCGTCACACCTCGTTCTGACAAATAATCAAAAACTTTCTGATCTGGTTCGATTATTCCATTTTTTGCACCTGCCTCAGTAGTCATATTTGTTAACGTCAATCGTGATTCCACAGACATATCAGAAATTCCATTTCCGCCAAACTGCATTGCATGACCCGCTCCACCTTCAGTAGTAATATCTCCAATAATTTTCAAGATCAAATCTTTTGCCATTACATGTTCTGGAAGTTTACCATTAATTTTGAAATACAAAGTTTCAGGAACTTTGAACCACAGATTTCCATTTAATAATACATAGGCTACGTCGGTGTGACCTAGTCCACAAGCAAAAGCGCCTAATGCGCCAGTTGTGTTGGTATGAGAATCACCTCCAATATACAACTCGCCTGGTGAAACTAATCCTTCCTCATGAGATAAAGTATGACAGATTCCATATTGTCCCAGACCATACTTGAAATGTTTAGTTATTCCAAATTTTTTTGTAAACTTTGATAGTTGAACTATATTTTCTGCAGATATTTTATCCACTGAGGGAACAAAGTGATCTTCAGCAACCCATACCATAGAAGGATCAAAAAGCTTGTCTACTTTGACAACTCCGTCTTTTTCCAATTTTTCAAATGTCTTAATTACTCCTGGCCCTGACACATCATGTAGCATGATTTTATCAACGTTAGCAAATATCACATCACCTGGCTCAAGCATATCTTTACCAGATGCTCTAGCTAGAATTTTTTCAGTAATATTCATATTCGAAATCGCTTCTTCTTTAGATTAAAACCTTTTCAGAATAATAAAAAGGAAGTAAGTTAAAAATTGATTGTGGCTCTAGAGGTATTTCCAGTTAAGGCAACAAAAAAAGATGGTAAATTTGACCTTTATAATGAAATTAAAAAACTTGTAAAAGAAAATGGCGTTAACTTAATGGAGGGTGACATTCTAGTCATTTCAAGCAAATACATTTCCAATTCACAGGAAAGAATACTTGATCATAATTCTATTAAACTGTCTGAAAAGGCATATGAATTATCCAAAAAATTTTCAATTAACCAAAAATTAAGCGAGGCGATAATTCGTGAGTCGGATGTTGTCTTTGGTGGTGTTTCTGGGTTTGTTATCACATCATCAAATAATATTATGGCACCCAATGCTGGTATTGACAAATCAAATTCTCAAGGTAAACTGATTTTATATCCTAATGATCCTTATCAAGTTGCAGAGCAAATTAAAAGGAAATTCTTTTTAGATTATAATCTTCATGTTGGTATCATAATAGTTGACAGCAGACTTATGCCAGCAAGAATAGGTACTAGCGGAGTGGCAATCGCTTGTTCTGGATTTGAACCAGTTTTTGATCGACGAGCAACCAAGGATCTCGATGGAAACGTACTGAAAGTAACATTTCAAGCCATTGCAGACAATTTAGCATCAATTGCAAATCACAAAATGGGAGAAGCAGATGAATTAATACCACTAGCAATTATTAGGGAATCTGGTGCAAAATTGACGGATAGAAAAATAAGTTCTGAAGAAACGACAATTACATATGATGAATGTATTTATTTCAGAGGTTTGAAAAAATAGTATATTATTTAAAAAATCAACTTAGAATCATATTTGGTTTTAAATATGGGTAGTTTTGAGAACAAAGCGATGGCAGAGTACGTTACAAAATATCCAAAAACAATTTCTTTTCTTGACGGTCTTAAAGGAATGATAAACATAGAAAATCGTTCTACTGTTGAACAGCTTCATATTATAGTAAAAAAAAATGCTAATGAATTATTTCGAATGTTTTTACAAGAGGGTTTTTCAAAGGTAAAATTTGAGCACAAGCAGCCATTTCAAATTGGTAATGGTCTTTCCCTAAAACTCAAAAAGCCATGGGAATTGCATGTAAGACTTGTAGAATTGAAAAAAGAATTTGTGGCTATACACGCTGAGGTAGAAGTTTCTCGAGATTATTTACAACATCTGTTTGGACAAAGAACTCCAGTGATATACGAAATAGAAAACATGCTAAAAAAATATGAAATTGATTACAGAGTTTGGAATAATAGAATCAAAAAATATGTCCATACTGTATTTGACAATTATAAGATCAAATTGGTTACTCCAAATATACCAGTATTTGCATGGAAACCCATGCTGTTTGTTATTAGTACAGTAGCATTGATGTATCTTTGGAAATATGTGGATACGGTTTTTTAAATTAGAAATTTTTCATCTGCTTTTAACCTTTAATTACAAATTTCTAGTTTAGAAATTAATGGATGAAAAACCGGTAACTGTTTGTTTAAGATACTATGGAATTTCACCATGGGAAATTGAGGTGATCTATAACTTGTTCAATGAAAAATTTGAGGTTATTCAAGAGGAAACTGAACAAACTGAACTAAATTTTGTGAGTGCGTTAACTGTTATTATACCGCTACCGTTTAGTGAAGAATTTTTCAAATGGTTTGAATTTCGGGAATGGGAGAAGGTAAAGCATATTATCAAAGAAATGAAGAGACGGCGTGGCAAGGGAAATGCTATCATAGTTGAAATTCTCTTTACAGGTGACCCAGATGTTCGATTTGTAACTGATTTGAGTGAGAATCATAATTTTAATAGTGCAATAGAAAAAATTGATTCCGTAGTAGAATTGCTTCCGTACCATCTCAATGATAACAATATTCCGAATGATCTATCTGAGGCCGTATACAAATATGATATAGAGTCTGGTAGATGGAGATTGAATTCAGTTTTGGTAGGACAAAAAAAAATTAGTCTTACCAAAAAAGGATGAAAGGTTGTTACTTGATATCTTTCTCTAATGGTTCTACCATTGAATGAAGTTCTTTGTATTTTGTCTCTAAAAATTCTAATGCTTCAGTAAGCTTTTTTGTCTTACCATACTTGTATCTTATCATCTCACGATGATGCCAAAAGTTTTTGTTATCCGCAGTAGAGATAGTTATAAAATAGTCTGGTCCTTTAATTTCATCAGGTATTTTCATATCATAAGGGAATAAAAAATCGGCGATAAACCACTCGTCGCCATCAGGATAATCTGCGCCAGTTTCAATATCAAAAAAAATATGAAGCAGGCGAGATTGCATCAAGCCTTCGCCATTAATTGTAGGATGCTTTATGGTTGATTTTTTAAAATCAAGATTCAGAAGTTCATCTTCAAAAAAACCTTTAATGATTGCTTTACGAAAAATTATGTTAACATCGGTTATGTTCAAAGATAACGTAACAGTTAGAATTTCTTGCTAATAACTCATATGGCATTTATATAATTACAGTATATTACACTCTTAAAGAATCAAGAAGTTTTGAAATATCTGTAGTTGGTTTTCCGTTCTTCGAAATCTTCTGTTTTGCTGCAGGGTTTTCAAGATAGTTAGGTATTTTGTCTGTTATCCTTTTTGTGTATGGTGTGATTAATTCGTTCTTGTAGAATATTCCTGTGGGAATTTTATCACCCCATTCAAGTGATTTTACTAATGCTTGGCTTAGTTTTTCATTGAGCTCATCAGTAGTGCTATAATGTACTACTGGGTCATAATCAGTTTCTGCTAGGTTGTAAATTCTAGGTGTTGGTTTCTTCGTTTCTTCATTAACTTGATCAATACCTGCAAACCAGTCTCTGGTGTAAAGGTCATTATACGTAGGACATGGTTGTAAAACGTCAATAAATGAGAGACCTTGGTGTTTTATTGCAGCCGTAATAAGATCTTTTAATTGCCTAACATCATATGAATAACTTCTAGCAACAAATGTAAAACCGCTAGAAATTGCTAGGGCTATAGGATTTACATTGTAATTTGGATTAGGGTTTGGTAATGATTTAGTCTGTTCGCCTAACTTTAGAGTTGGTGAAGCTTGACCTTTTGTTAATCCATATACAGCATTATCAAATATGATGTATGTCATATTGACATTTCGTCTCCCCGCTGCAACAAAATGACCAGCTCCAATTCCCAGACCGTCACCGTCTCCACCGGCAGCAATTATTGTCATTTCAGGATTTGCTATTTTTGCACCCTGAGCAAATGTTAAAACTCTACCATGAAGAGTGTGAATTCCATATACGTTGATAAAATGAGATGTTTTACCTGAACAGCCAATTCCAGAGAAAATGGCCGCCTTGTGTCTAGGTATTTCCATTTCTGTTAATGACATTTGTATTGCATTAACTATTCCAAAATCTCCACAGCCTGGGCACCAATCGTTATGTACCTGAGTTTTGTAATCACCTAGTTTAATCGCCATATGTTAACACCTGCTTTTTTTCAGATTTCTTTTCTAGTATTTTTTTCAAAGAATCAAAAATTTCTATACATGTCATAGGTCTTCCTGTATATTTTAAAACATAATAGTCTGGATCTCTTAGCAAATTTTCTCTTATCAATGAAGCAAGTTGGCCAGTCATATTTGCTTCAATATCAATTATAATTGAAGAATCTTTTAGCATTGATTTGATATAGTTTGTAGGGAATGGATGTAATAGTTTGATATCAATAAAACCAATTTCGTGTCCTTCGTTCCTATGCATTTCAATTGCGTCTAAGATTGGTCCTTTTGGAGAGCCCCAACTGACTATACAAATGTCTAACTTGCCATATGCTACAGCCTGATCGTCCTTAGGAATTAAAGACAGCATTTGCTCAACTTTTGTTTGTCTTTTGTCCATCATCTGAATTCTATTCACTGGATCCTCAGAGATATGACCGTATTCGTCACTCTCATCACCAGTATTCCAGAAAACACCATTTTCAAGGCCAAGCTTTGATCTTGGAGAAATACCATCAGGTGAATGAGCAAAACGTTTGTAATCACCATCTATTTTTTCAAGTAATTTTCCACGATCAATAGAGATTAAATCTGGCTCAAATCGCTTACATGTAACAACTGAACTAGCAATGAATTTATCAAGTATGTGAATAACAGGAACCTGAAAAATATCAGCAAAATTGAAACATTTGCATGTGTCGTAAAAACTGTCTTCAACATCACCTGATGCATAAACTATTCTTGGGAATTCTCCGTGTCCCGCATTAATTGCAAAAAGTAAATCATCTTGACCTTGTCTTGTTGGTAATCCAGTTGAAGGTCCACTCCGTTGGAATAGCGTAATAACTACTGGCGTCTCGTTTATTCCAGCCCAACCAAGTGTCTCTGCCATTAATGAGAACCCTGGTCCTGAAGTTGACGTTGCCGAACGTACACCTGTTAATGATGCACCAACCGCCATTCCTATCGCCGAAATTTCGTCCTCTGTTTGCACTATAGTGGTAGAACCCGGTCTATCCTCTTTTACTTGTAAAATTTCATGGGTTTCCAAAAATTCACTTTCGTCTGATGCAGGCGTAATTGGATAGTATGATTGAAACCTACATCCACATACTATCTTTCCAAGAGCTGAACCCTGATGACCCTGAACTAAAAGTGTATTTGATTCCTTGTCTATTTTACTAATTGAACTATTGAAATCAGAAAATTTTGCTGACGCATAATTGTAAGAAAAGTTTGCTGCTTTCTTATTCAAGTCAACAATAGAAGGTTTTTTTGAAAAAGTATCTTCGATAGCCTCCAATAGTGGTTCTATTGGGGCTTTCAAAATTCCAAGTGAAAATGAGACTCCCAGTACGTTAAACAAACGTACCATACGTGAAAGTTCAGGGCTGTTCAATTCATTTGCAATATTTGATAATATATCCCTAAATGAGATTGGATAAACCTTAACACCATTCTCCTTTGCCAAATCAAGTATGCTTGAAACATTCGGCTCCATATTTTTAGAATTAAAAAATTTCAATAATCGTGCCTTATGAACCGCTTCAAGAGTTGGAATTTGATCAACTGTTGTATTAACTATGGAGGCATCATAAATTATTGCACCGTCTTTGATTATATCTAAACCGTGCCTAACCAAAGTTTCAGCGTCATAAGCTACCATAATGTTTGCACCGTTTATGTTTGAACGAATTTTCTTATCTGAAAGTCTCACCACGAAATAGCTGTGCAGGCCTTTGATGTTAGAGTGGTATTCCCTTTTTCCAAAAACGTGATAGCCTAGTTTTGCGCCAACTCGTGAAAATATGTTTGCTGCTGTATCAACACCACTTCCTTGTGGTCCTCCTATTAACCAACTATAGTCAAAAGCCATAACAAATGCTTCCTTTATTGAATATTAAAAATGATATGTTCATGTGAACAGCATACAGAATAAATCGGATTTATGTTGATTTATAGAAGTACGTGCTCTATTGCCTTTTGAATATCTCCTGTATTGATTACATTTGCATCCAACATTGCTTCAAGAGTCCTTAAAACTTTCAATTCTCCCGTTGCTCCCGCAATAGTTTGAGGGATAACAACACAAACATCTGACACAATAACTGTCACGTCATCATCTTTTCCGTATT
>JACAST010000079.1 GCA_013390765.1 Marine Group I thaumarchaeote
AGTAACATCTTTTGCAGTAACACGAAGTTTCCATTTTCCTCTGAGTGGATGCTCTCCCCTACCAATGAATATGCCTGGTGGCTCTGCCATGTAGTTTCCAACTTCAACTTTCTTTCCATCCATGATGGCAATTCCATATTTTGTTTTCAGCTTTTCTCGTAGTTCTTTTCTCTTCTTTGCCTGTTCTTTCTTTTCTTCTTTGGTCATCATCTCCTTGAGATCTTTTTCCTTGTCAACTACTTTGTAAGCACTTGAAAAATCAATATCCTCATATGAAATTTTTTTAAATTTTGAATTCATAGTTTTAGCAAAATCTACTGTAAAGTTTTTTTGAAAGACTTTATCTTGAGCATATGGTGTGTCTTTCTTTTTTGCCCACTGGTAAATCATTTCTTCTTGGTTTAAGTCAAGATCAACCCTTTTTCCTTTGATCTTTATTGTAATCCCTTGAGCTTCATAGGCAGGTGGAAATAAGATTCCATTATGTTGTAGAGTTTTCCATTTCATTCTTTTCACTTCAAAATTGCGGACTTTGACAAAAACAGTATTCTATCTGTATATCAATTTAACGTACAAATGCGATATCAGCTAGAAAATATCTCTTTACTCATATATTTCTCAAATTCTAGGTCTGTTTTCATCTTTTTTGCTTCCATAAACATGGCTGCATCAGTTCCTACAATATATCGAGGCAAAATCTCATCATCATGAATTGCCTTTATGATTACATCTGCAACTTGAGCTGGTGCAGTTCCCATTTCTACCATCATTTTAAAACCTGCAAGAATGTTATTAGTTAATGTCTTGTATTTGGGATCAATTTTTGATTCTGGAACCTTCATTGAATTGAAAAAGTTTGTCTTGATAACTCCGGGCTCAATTAAAGTAATTTTAATCCCAAATTGACCTAGCTCGTATCTGAGACATTCACTTAATCCTTCTAGTGCAAATTTTGTACTGATATAAGCTGGGGAACAAGGCAGTCCCATTCTTCCTACAACAGAACTAATGTTTACGATAATTCCTGAATTCTGTTTTCTCATAATTGGAGATACCTCCTGAATTATTCTTACAATGCTAAAGAAATTAGTTTCAAACTGTTTTCTAAAATCATCAACTGATACATCTTCTGTACATCCAAATTGTCCGTATCCTGCGTTGTTTACTAAAACATCTAATCTTCCACAATCTGTAACTACTTTCTTGATTGCAGAAACTATTGATTCTTCTTTGTCGACATCTAATTCTATTACATCTATTGGAAGATTTTCTTTTTTTGCTGAATGTTCTAACTCTACTGCCTTTGCAATATCTCTCATACTTGCAAAAGTATGAAAACCGTCTCTTGCAAGTGCTAATGCAGTTTCTAATCCGATCCCTGATGAACTACCTGTGACAAGAGCTACTTTTTCCATATCTGTGCTAGATTTTTGTTATATTTATCCCATTTTGATTTATCAAACTAATGGTCTATCTCCTTCAGTAGGATCAATCAGCTCTGTTTTTTCACCATTACTAATTCTCTCCAGAATCTCTAATGCAGAATATTTGTGCAAATATTCGTTATTGTTTCCACATCTGTATGAGAAAGTGCATCTTGGACATCCGGATTCGTTTTCACATGGACATTCCTTTACAATATACATACTTCTCTCAAGGGCTTTTTCAAATCTATCATACAATGCTTTACTGGCACCACTTCCTCCTATTGCCCCATCATAAATGAAAATCAAGCCTGAAGTGCCTAAAGATATGCCTCCCAAGTCTTGAGACACTCCTCCTGTGATCATATTACTTCCCTCAATTACTACATGCTCTGTTGCATGATACCCACTGGCTTCAGTATAATCTTCATCTTCTGCTTTCCCAATAACTTTGAGAGGTCTTGGTGCATGAAAAACAATTCCCTTGGTAACAAAATCATACTCTAGTGGAGTTTCAAGTAGTACTTTTTCTCCTTGCGTAATCTCTTGTCCTAGTTCTATGTTCACATAACCGTAAACCTTCTTTTGAATGTGCAATTTACAAAATGCTACTTCCACACCCTTTGCCTTTCTTTTCTCAAAAACAGTTTCAATTGTTGGCCACTCTTCTGTAAGAGATTTTGTATAATATGGATAATCTCTTGGAATTTTTTCTAGTTTAGCATAATTTTTTCTGGGATAGTCAAATTCTTTTACTTTGTAACGAATACCTGCCAAAAAATAGATTGCATCTTTATGTAGCTCCTCTAATGCAATTGGTAATATTCTATCCCCTACCTTTCTTTCATTTAGGAAAATATCAATAGATTTTCCAATTCCTCGAATACTGTAATCATTTAACATAGAACTAATTTTGTTAAGATTTGGAATAATTCTATTATTAACAAGTAGAAGATTTTCTTTGATTATGTGGTGCTCTATTATCTCTTGATGTTCTTTTAGTTCATGTTTGGAAATTGGTTTGTCACATGCCATCGCTAAGACTTGAAATTCTTCTACAAACGGATTCTTTGGATCTATGTATGTTTTTTCAGTGT
>JACAST010000005.1 GCA_013390765.1 Marine Group I thaumarchaeote
GTTGTTTAGAAGGAAAACAATTACTGGGATATTATCTAATACTGATGTCGCAAGTGAGTTTTCCGTCATGTTAAAACTGCCTTCGCCAGCTATGTCCAAAACTGGTACATCTGGACGTGCTACCTTAGCACCAATCGATGATAGTTGAGTTAACAGCTACACCTGATGAAATAAAAGCATTTGAAGAATCGATAAGACCATTTGGTATTTTAGATTCTGCCAGAACTGGGGTAACTGCTTTATAGATGAAGTAAAATGAAAGTTAGAATTTTTGATACTACATTAAGGGATGGGGAACAATCGCCCGGTGTTGCTTTATCACCTGAAAATAAGTTAAACATTGCAAAAAAATTAGACGAATTAGGTGTTGATGCTATAGAGACAGGATTCCCTGTTATCTCAGAAGGCGAACAAAAAGCTATTAAAATGATCACGCAGGCAAATCTATCTGCTGAATTATGTGGTCTTGCTAGAACAAATCAACAGGATATTGACGCAGTGGTTGACTGTGGTTTAAAGTACGTTCATACATTTATCGCAACATCAGATATTCATCTTCAGTATAAATTACATCTTTCACAAGATCAAGTACTTGAAAAAGCAATCGAGTCAGTCGAATATGCAAAATCACGAGGCTTGCAGGTAGAATTCTCAGCTGAAGATGCAACGCGCACAGATCGTGATTTCTTAAAAAAAATATTTACTGCGGTTACAAAAGCTGGTGTTGATAGAATAGATATACCCGATACTGTTGGATATTCTACACCACAGTACATTGCTGAAATTACAAAGGATGCGATTGAAGCAACAAAATTGCCAATTAGTGTACACTGCCATAATGATTTTGGACTTGCTGTTGCTAATGCTATATCTGGAATACAGGCAGGTGCACAATGTGCACATGTAACAATAAATGGTATTGGTGAACGTGCAGGTAATGCATCTCTTGAAGAACTTGTGATGGCATTACAATGTTTGAAATTTGATCAATCTTGGGAGACTAACATCAAGACTGAACTTCTTTATGAGACATCAAAATATGTTTCAAAGTTATCTGGAATGCCAGTTCAACCTAACAAGGCAATCATAGGCGAGAATGCATTTGGCCATGAATCAGGTATACACACTCATGGAGTTTTAAGTAACCCACTTACCTACGAACCAATTAGCCCTGAAATTGTTGGTCGTAATAGATGGTTACGAGTAGGCAAGCACGCAGGTGCTCATGGAGTTGATGCTATGCTTAATGAGTATGGAGTACAACCTGATAAGAATCAGTTAAAAAAAATTCTTGAGAAGGTAAAAGCAATTGGGGATCAAGGAAAACGTGTTACTGATGTTGAATTGTTATCAATTGCTAACGAAGTGATGGGTGACTCTAAACTAAAACGCATAGTACAGTTAACTGGTTTTTCAGTTTCTACCGGAATTGGAAATATGCCATATGCATTTATAAAATTAAACATTGATGGCAATGAGCATACAGCAACAGATTATGGTGTTGGACCAGTTGACGCATCCCTTAACGCAATTCAAAAAATTACGGATAAAATCTCGGAGATAAGAATTAAGGATTATAATTTAGCGTCCATATCTGGTGGTTCTAGTGCTTTATGTGAAGTAACTGTTAAAGTGGAAGATGCTATGGGAAATAATGTTTCTTCAAAATCTATCGGCGAAGACATTGTTATAACAAGCGTACAGGCTGTTATTGATGGAATGAACAGACTTTTGCTAAAAAAATTACTTAAGCAAAAAAAGGCATAATTGTTGGTATAGAAAAATGAGCCGTAAGTATGATATTTCATTAGTTACAGGTGATGGAATAGGTCCAGAAATATCTGAATCCGCCTTTAGCATTTTACAAACAATAAATGATAATATGAACATTAAATTCGAAATAAAAAAACTTGAAGCGGGTGATACTGTTTTAAAAAATACTGGTGAAGCATTGCCCACTGAAACTTTTGAAATAATAAAAAACTCTGACGCATGCTTGAAAGCACCAGTAGGTGAAAGCGCAAAAGATGTAATTGTATACTTGAGACGTGTGTTAGATCTTTATGCAAACATAAGACCTGCAAAGTCATATCCAAACATGCCATCTTTACGTGACGATGTGGATTTAGTAATTGTTAGAGAAAATACAGAGGATTTGTATACTGGAGAAGAATTTGAAATTGGTGATGCAGCTGTAGCATTGAGAATTATCTCTGAAAAGGCATCAAAAAGAATTGCAAATTATGCTCTTACAATTGCAAGTAAAAGGAAAATGAAGAAAGTTACATGTGTTCATAAATCGAATGTAATGAAAAAAACTGATGGACTATTCGCTCGTACATGCTCAAAAGTTGCCAATGATTTTCCGGACGTTAAATTTGAAGAGATGTATGTTGATGCATGTTCGATGAATCTAATTCGTCAACCTCAGTTATTTGATGTGATTGTAACAACCAATTTGTTTGGTGATATACTTTCTGATGAATCAGCTCAAGTGGTAGGCGGTTTAGGTATGGCGCCTGCGGCAAATATTGGAGATAATTTTGGTTTGTTTGAACCAGTACATGGGGCAGCCTTCGATATTGCAGGAAAACAGATTGCAAATCCTACATCATTCATCCTTTCAATCAAAATGATGTTAGACTGGCTTGGGAATAAACACAATGACCAGAAATGCATTGAAGTTGGGCAAAAATTAGAGGGTGCAGTGTACGATGTGTTAAAAAATAACATTAAAACAAAAGATACAGGCGGAGATAAAACCACAATGGAATTTACTAAAGAAATTATCTCAAGGCTTTAATCTTTCTGGGTCTCTTGGATACAAAATAACTTCTCTTACATTGTCAATTCCTAGAATTACCGTCAGTAGCCTTTCTAATCCTAATCCCCAACCTGCATGTGGTGGCATACCCCAATCAAACGTCTGTAGGTGTTCCGAAAATTTTGCAGGGTCGAGATTTTGCTCGCTTAATCTTATTTTGATCTTCTCTGGATTATGCAGTCTACTACCACCAGATGACAATTCAAGATAACCATATTGCAAATCAAATGATTCGGAAAGTTCAGGATTGTCCTCCTTTTCCATAATGTAAAACGGTTTAAGCTTGATTGGCCAGTCTGTTATAAAATAAAACCCTGGATGATTTTCTTCTAATATTCTCAAGTGAGAATCTAAAAGATCGTCCCCAAATTCTAGTTTAGCATCTTTTCTATTTAGTTCTTCTAAAACTTGTGAGTATGTAATTTTCTTGAACGGGCCATTTGGTATCGTAATTTTGTTTCCTATAATTTCTTGTTCCTCTTTACAGTTTTCGGAAACATACTTGAAAGTATTAAGAACAAGATCTTCTAAAATATTCATCACATCAGTGTAATCCATAAACGCTGCTTCGATATCAACGCTAGTAAATTCGCTTAAGTGTCTGCCTGTATGTGATTTTTCCGCTCGATAAAATGATGCTATTTCAAACACTCTTTCTAGACCAATTGTCATCTGTTCCTTATAGAGCTGTGGGCTTTGTGCCAGGTATGCTTGTTTTCCAAAATAATCCAATGAGAATAAATTTGCGCCTCCCTCACTTGCACTACCAATAATTTTAGGCGTAGTAATTTCGGTAAATTTTTTTTCTAAGAATATTTTTCTTAATGATACTAAAACATGATGTCTAATTTTAAAGATTGATGCTGTTTTTTGGTTACGCATATCTAATGCCCTAGAATTTAGCCTATTGTCAATATGGCTTTCCAGCCTACCAAGAGGATCAATAGGTAGGGGATGAACAGCTTTTGATAGCACGTTAATTTCATCAGCCTTAATTTCACACGCAAAATCTCTAGCCTTTGTATCCTGAATTTTACCAGTAACTCTAACAACACTTTGTCTGGTAATACCGTCAATTGATTTTGCTACATCATCCGTAAGTATGATTTGAGTAATACCAGTCACATCGCGCAAAGTAAGAAATGTCATTTTACCCATTTTTCTTAAATCTTCTATCCAACCCCCGAGAATCACTTCCTGACCTTTCATATCCGCATTAACATCTTCAATATAGTGAGTTCGATTAAGCTTCACTGAAATCATCTTAAATGATGATCCATTTAATATATCCTTTCTTGAAAAAATAAAATGTAGTATGTAGTGTTAACATTATGCCAAAAATAGAAATATCTGATCTGTCTGTTGATTACAAAACCTCACATGGTAACATTCATGCATTAGAAAATATTGAATTTCAATTGGAAGACGGCGAGTCAATTGGAATTGCAGGTGAGAGTGCCTGTGGAAAGAGTACTTTAGGTCTATCGATCATCAGAATGATCCAGGGAGGAAACATAGTTTCAGGAAAAATCACATTTATGGATGAATCAATACTTGATATGCCTGAATCCAAATTTGATGAAAGCATACGTTGGAAACAGATTTCAATGATCTTTCAGGGTGCTATGAATTCACTGGATCCAGTTTTTACAATACAGCAACAATTTGATGAGGTGTTAAAACAACATGGTTTTGATAGTAACGCGGATAAAATTATACGAGACGCTATTAATTCTGTGAATTTGGATTATTCTGTTTTGGAAAAATATCCACATGAACTTAGTGGTGGAATGAAACAAAGAATTGTCATTGCAATGGCGTTGTTGTTAAAACCAAAATTTGTTATAGCTGATGAGCCCACAACTGCAGTCGATGTACTAGTCCAAGCAAAAATCATCAATTTACTAAAGAACCTAAAAAAGAAGGGCATGTCTCTCATGTTAATTTCACATGATCTTGCAATATTATCTGAGGTAGCTGAAAAAATTGGCATAATCTATGGCGGAAAAATGGTTGAGTTTGGTACATCTTCAGAAATATTTCGTAACCCTAAACATCCATACACGCAAGGATTATTAAATTCAATTCCAACCTTACGCAAAGAAAAAAAACTGAAATTCATTACCGGTAGCCCACCTGATTTATCCGATACGAAGCCAGGATGTAGATTTTTTGATAGATGTCCTGAGGCAATGGATAAATGTAAAACTGATCCACCAAAAATAAAGACAGATTCTGGTTATGTTTTATGTTGGCTTTATGAGTAGGGCTTTACAATTGTAAGCTTTCATTACTTTGATTTTTCCTCACATTCATCAGAACAATATTTTGCTTCTAGCCTTGTTAGTAGTCTACCACACTGTGAGCATGTAGAATACACAATTACTATACTAATCGATCATAAAAAAACATATTTTGATCGCAATTGACGACTAGTAATTATTTTTTTTAGAGTTAAATAAAGCGGAATGTTGATCGACATGTGGATCTTTGGGAATTGTTTCCTTTTAGTCCCGAAGTAGGTTATCTCGGTTTAACTATTGTCAGTTTTTTTGGTTCACTAATACCGTTTGTTCCAGTCCCTTCATTTGTTTTGGTGGCTACAATGGCAGCAGGAGAACAATTTGATATCCATGCTTTGGTTCTAATTGCCGCTTTGACGGCCACTGGAGCTAAGCAGATAATATTTTATGCAAGCTATGGCGGTAGCAAAATCATTTCTGAAAAAACTAAAAAACGAATGAAACCATTTCAAAAATTAGTCAAGCGATACGGTGGTTCAGCGGCTTTTGTTGCCGCAGCAACTCCCATTCCTGACGATTTAGTTTACATTCCATTAGGATTAGCAAAATACAATCCAAAAAGGTTCTTCGTTGCTACATTACTTGGAAAAATTGTTTTGTATTACGTTATTGTATTAATTTCACATTACACAGGTTTGTCACTTTTAGAACCAATACTTCAGGATATTGAAGATCCATTGCCTGTTTATGTTGGTATTATCATACTGGGTGCAGCAATGACAATCATCGTAGTTCTTCTCCTACGATTAAACTGGGAAAGAATACTTGGTAGTGTTGCTCCATGGACACTAGATGATAATGATGACAATAATCAAAACTAGATCTTAAAACTAAAATTCCATAGTTTGCTAATACCTGTCTTTATTCCTACTCTAGGTTTTGCTATAATTTTTGCTGGCTTTTTACCATCAATAATAAACAGAGATGAATTTTTTGTTAGGTCTAGGTTATATTGTTTTAAAGTAATTTGCATTGCTTGCGTTAGTTTTCCAGGTCCATTTGCTAAATTAGAAACAACATTAGTTTTTCTATTTTTTATCATATGTTTAATTCCATGTTGTGGTAGAATTGCTCGTATTAGAACAGCCCCAGACTTATCTTCTTCTTTTTTTGCAACCACATTAAAACAATAATGCATACCATATGTGAAATAAACATACGCACGTCCAACTTCACCAAACATGACCTTATTTCGTTCAGTTTTTTTTCTAGATGTATGACTGGCAGAGTCATTTTTTCCCTTATATGCTTCGGTTTCTATTATGACTCCAGACAGTACTTGATTTCCAATTTTTCTCACCAATGTTTTTCCTAAAAGATCTTTTGCAACCTGTTTAGTATCGTTCACGTAAAACTTTCTTGGTAGGACCTTCATTTCAATCTGTAGATTCGGTCTTTAGTTTTTGTAACTCTTTCATTAGTTTTTTAATATCGTTTTTGAAAACTTTTCCAAGTTTTTGATTATAAATTGCAGCTGCAGGATGAAAGGTTACAAAATACATGCGATTATCTTTGGAAACAAATTTTCCATGATTCTTTGAAATTTCCTTACCACCTAAAATTGAGTAAAATGCTGTACTTCCCAGCAGGCAAATTATTTTTGGATTAATAATCGCAAGCTCACCCTCTAGATAATTACTACACATTATTTTTTCAAGATCATTTGGAATTCTGTTTTTAGGTGGTCTGCATTTGACAATATTTGTGATATATACACTGTTTCTTGTTAACCCAACATTTTCCAGTGCATCGTCAAGCCTTTTTCCTGCAGTGCCAATAAAGGGTTCGCCACGAAGATCTTCATTTTTTCCAGGTGCCTCACCAATAAAAACAATATCAGCATTTTGATTTCCTTTTCCAGGAACAGCATTTTTTCTAGTAATGCACAAATCACACTTTTCGCAAGTTTTGACTTTTTCTTGAATTATTTCAAGCAGTAAAGTTTCTTTCATAAATTGTAATGTAAGTTCATATTCTTAATAACTTAATTCATACATTATGGGACTTGTTCATACAGTTTATTATCTAGATTTTTCACCAGAGTCCTGGAAATTGGTATCTAATAATCCAACCATTTTTGAGACAACAGTTGATAATGTAGTACTGGATATTCGTGATACCTCACATACAGAGCATAAACTAGTATTCAAAAAGGGTGGTAAGTTAGAATACATGCGTTCTGTTGGAAAGTACAGATTAAAATGGAATGACGAAGATCTTGTAAACTAGTTTTTATGAAAAAAACTTAAACTCAATTTTGTTTACTAAATCACCCTGCTCTGCTTTTAACGTGTAGGTACCGTCATTTTCCCAACCACCACCACCAGCTATAACGAGGGTTGAAAATTCACCATCATTTTTGAGATTTATATTTTCATTCCATATTTTTACACCATTAGTGTTTTCTATTGATAATTCAACCAAATGAGTACTAGCAGACTTGGAATTACCTGAGATAGAAATTATATCAGCTCTTTGGTAGGTAGTTTGATCAACATTTACCAATAATGGTTCTGATATTGAACTTAAAGTGGAATCTATTATATCAGTTTGGTTAGTTGCTGAAAATCCTACAATTACAATTATAGCAATTGCTGCAACTACACCTGCAAGAACACCTAATTTTTTATTAGGTGAAAAACTAACTGCAACATTACTTTTTGAATCTGAACTACTGGTAGTAGGCTTTGATTGCAATTTAATTTTGGTAACTGGCCGTTGGCTAGATAATGACTTGTCAAATGGCTGGTTTTTTAGGTACATAGTAATTAATGATTCAACATAATTTTTGTTATCAGTAGTAATGAAATTATCATGTCTAACTGTGTCTCTAATCTCTCTTAGTTTTTTTACATCTCCATGGCGATATCTGATCAAATCATCGAGATCGGTTAGAAACGTCAATAAATCACTCTATTTTCTCTGTTTAATTAAAATTCACTATTGATCCTTAGTATAATGGAACTCAAAACTATTAATCATCTAAAATTCATGAAACTGTTTTATGGTTTTTGGATTTGATTTCAAAAACGTGATGTATTTTCTTAACTGTCTAATCGTTTTCGGATTTAAATGGTGTTCTAATCCTTCCGCATCCTGATTGGCTATTTCTTTATCAATGTTCAAGATTTCAAAAAACTCTAATAATGTACTGTGTTTCCGACGAATTGAATCTGCAACCTGTTTGCCCATATTAGTTAAATTAATACCGTGATATTTTTCATATTCAAGATATTTTTTTTCATCTAATTTTTGAAGCATCTTGGTAACACTTGGTGGACTGACATTCATAAATCTGGAAATATCCAATGTGGTCGCATACCCTTTCAATTCTACTAATTCTGCAATTACTTCCAGATAATCTTCCTCTGTTGCTGTACTTGGCGCTTTTTTAGTTGTATGTGCAGCCTTGATAGATTCTAATCTTTTACTATTTTTTTGCAACCCTATAACTAAATCATTCTAGTATAATTCAATGTCTTTCGTTAATTAATGAAATTCTATTTGTGTAAATATGCGTCAGAGGTTTTTGACCAATGATTGACAGAATTTCACATCCCTATTTATCTAATTTTATTTTATTATCAAATATGAATGATCATTTACAAAAGCATATAGAGAAATTGAAAATAATGAAGGAGTCAGCTAGGAGGCGTAGTGAATTATATTCAGATCTTGGAAAATTAAATGATGAAAGCACGACGCGTTCTTTGAGAGCCTTAACCAAAGCATCTGCTCCAGGTAAAAAAATTCAAAAAATTGGATTCATTATGTTGTGGATTCCTGAACCAACTGGTATTACATGTGCTGTTGGTGGACCAATGATATTAGCGGGCAGATATCTTGAGAAAGTTTACAACGGCGCAAAGATATCAGATATTGGTAACCATACCAAAGACACTTTTTCTACTATTCATGATTTCAAAAACTCTATGATGTGACATTTCTTTTAGTTTTTAAGCGTATTATTTTCATCTTAATTTATGCCAACAAGAACTCAAGTTTTAGTTCCAATTTTAATAGCCGCAATTATTATTGGAGTAGCTGGAATGCTTACTATTCCAACTGATGTTAAGCTGGAATCTGTTGAATTTCCTCGCGGCACAATCAAACTTGATGATAAAATCTTGGAGGTACAAATTGCAGATACTGATCCATTAAGAGTAAGGGGATTATCATGGCAAAATGAACTTCCGTATAATGAGGGGATGTTGTTTGTTTTTGATGGATCTGGAACACGTGCTATGTGGATGATGGGCATGCAATTTAATTTGGATATAATTTGGTTTGATGAAAATGTGAATATTGTTGCAATTGAGAAAGATGTTCCTCAGTGTAAGACAACTGTTGAAGTTGTAGCGTGCAGAGAAAACGGCGTTTCAAGTGATGATGCTAAATACGTGTTAGAAGTCACTGCTGGCTTTGTTGACAAATTTAACATAACAGAAAATTCCAAACTGGAATTAATATCGATATAACATGCTAGAAGAACTTTGGTTAATTCCGCTTGGGTTTATTGCAGGAATATTAGGATCAATAATAGGTCTGGGTGGCGGGATAATTATTGTCCCTGTATTGACATTCGCTGGGTTTTCTCCCACATTGGCAGTAAGCAATAGCCTATTTGCTGTATTTAGTAATTCTGTGGCATCAACAACCATGTATGCTAAACAAAAACGGATAGAACTTTCACTTGGTTGGAAGCTTGGCTTAATGGCTGTTCCTGGCACAATACTTGGGGCATTCGTATCTTCTGAGATATCTCCAGACATTTTCAAAATTTTGTTTGCACTGATTCTTATTTCTTCAGCGTCATACATATTTCTCAAAAGAAAAATTGAGGAAAAACCCATAGACGTATCACGTCTTTTGCTTGTTTTCTCAGCGGGTGCTAGCTTCTTTGCGGGAATAATATCAAGTCTATTTGGTATTGGTGGTGGTCTAATCTTCGTACCATTGATGGTAGTTGCGCTTGGAATCTCAATGAAGCGTGCGGCGCCTACTTCTCAGTTCATCCTGATGTTCGCATCTTTTTCTGGATTGATTGTTCATTCCATGCTGGGTCATCCTGACTATTATCAGGCATTGTTGTTGTCGATCGGAGCATTTGCTGGAGGAATTTTAGGTGCCAGATTGTCACTTGAGATAAAGGAAAACAAATTGAAGATTATAGTGATCATTGTGCTCATTGCAGCAGCAACTAAGCTGATTATAGATTCTACAGGTGTTTTCTAGACTATCTTGTCTCGTCTGGACAGAAAATTACTTCCGAACTTGATCCTGCTTCGTCTGACACCAAGTAGTTAATCGTATTTACAATATTCTCATCTTTGGGTTCCTTCCCATCAACAGTTCCAGGCAAAATTAAGAAGACCCTGACATTTGATTTCAGTACATCACTCAATTCCTGATTGACAGTAGTCACAAATGGTCTAAGGAGACCTCTGAAAACTTCAACCTTTGCCCTTTCATGTCCGCTGATTTTTTTACCAGCGGGAAGAGCAGGACCGATTATAACAATTCTTCCCTTTGCGTCTTTGAATTTTCTTGGGTCATCAGAGCCACCAGGGGCACAATAGCTTATAGCACCCTGTGTTACCTTGGCAGGGGTATTGATGAACTTGTCAACTAACTTATCCCACTCACTTCTGGATAGTTCAGTTAATTTAGAGAAATTAGGAACGTTGCCGGTGACATGAATAAACAAATCAATATCATGCTCGTTTAACGCGTCATCCATGTTCTCTGAAATGCTAATCACTCCACCCATTGATTCTATCCTGCTCATAACGCTACTATTTTTCCTGTCAGCTTCGTCATCGAATGTAACCACACATACTTTTCCCTCAAAATTATTTTTCTCAACTTTAGGAACAGATGATGCAACATGAGGCTTAACTGGATAGAAAACTCTGTCTCCCGGAATTATTTTTCCATTGAGAATTTTTGCCTGTTCGTCATCTGCAAGTGTTAGAACTGTCGTGGCAACCTGTTCTTGTGATAAAAATTGCTGATCTGGAATCATCGTTGATGTATTCTTTTGAATTTTTTCTGCAATGGTTTTGACTTTATCTAGTAGATTGGTAAGTGTAGTTTCCGGCTTGCCTAGCTTTTCTGCAGCAGATTTTATTCCAGCCTTTATTGTTTCATCATCTTCTCCCAGCAATCCTATAATCTCATTATTTGCGGTTTCAACTTCACTTGGTGATAGGTCTTCAAAACCGCTTACACGTAGAAATTCTGATGCAGCCTTTGGATAAACTGTTTTGTAAATTCTGTCTGAATGGACTGGACCAGGGTTAGTTCCAATCGACATTACTCCCTTTTCTAGAAGCTCCCATGACATTGCCTCTACAAGCCTGTTTTTTGCACCCTGTGATGCGGTATACGGACTTCGAAATCTGTATGGTCTTTGTTCCAACGGTCTTTCTTCCGCAAAAAATGTTGAAATTGTAATAATTTTTGCACCCTCTTTCATGACTTTTAGTGCCTGAACAGAAGTCCAAAAAGTTCCAGTCAGATGAATGTCAACTGTACTTCTAAAGTCATCCAGTGGTGCATGCGCAAAACATGTTACGGGACCAGAAACTCCAGCATTGTTTACAACAACATCCAGATTGACATTTTCACTTTTTAGTGTATCAAACATTCCAGTAACAGCTTTTTCATCGCTGACGTCTACTCCATCAAAAATTTTGACAGTAGCATTGCTTTGCTTTTTTTTGATAACTTCCCCCAGCATTTTTGCAGTTTCTTCTAACGGTTCCTTTCTTCTTCCTAGAATTACAGCATTTGCACCATTTTCAACAAATTTCTTTATGATTGCCTGTCCAATTCCAGTACCACTTCCGGTAACTAGCACAGTTTTATTTTGAAACTTTAGCATGAGATAAAAAATTAGTTTTTCATGTATTTATTTGGTTGCTAATATTCAATACAAGGCAACAAGAAATGTTAAATTATGCGCTAAAATCAGATACGGCATGGAAGATTCTGAACCTGAAACTATTGTATTAAAAAATTGGCCTGAAAAATTTTCTGATATTTTAAATGAGATTGGTGTTAGTGCAACCCCTAATGAGATAGGAGAGGGCGAAGTTGAGAAGGGAGATTACTACAGCAGGTGTTTCTCACAAACTACTAGAATGGTTACCAATAAGGGCTCGTTGAAAATTTCTGGTACAAACATTGATGCAGTGCAAATAATACAGAAGGGATAAAATGCAAGATCCAAATCCACTTCCATGGGGCGCTCAGGATAGATTTCAAGCACACTTTATTGTACAACAGAACCCTGGTGAGAAAGTAATTCATTTTACCGCAAGAACCAGACTGAAAACTACAGGTCATTTTGGTTCAAAAAAACTAATTGGTGTAACATGGGAAGGAGGAAAATTGGCAGAAGATCTAAACACTGATTCATCATTAAATGAAATGATCACAAAGCAATCAATCAATGACGCAACAATTTTTGTTGATCCTACAGATAATGGTATACGGATTTACGGAAAATGGAAAAGCAGTTACGATTTCGGCATTTCAAAGGAATTATTTGAGATTTACAACAAGATTGCAGGTTACATAAAGAAGATTCACTAAGCTCTCCACCAGTCAAGTGCTAAATAATCAATTTTATCTTTATCACGTGGTATGGCTAGAATGAATTGCTTCTTAACACTGCTAGCTAGTCTGCCTGCTAACACTACAGCAGTAGAAGAAATGTCATCATTTTTGTTGTAAACCTGTACTAAATATGGTGCATGATCAATACCTGGTCCTTTTTGGTATACTGCAAAGTCACAACCAAACTTTATTCCAGGATTAATAACATATCCCTTTTCTCGAAAATCTTTGTACACTTGAAATTTCTTGTCAAAATTATGATATTCCTTTCTGCAAATTTTAATTAGAGTGTCTAAAGAAACTTTCTTTCCATTTTTGGTGATCTTAATTTTTGAAATTTCTTGAAGGTAGCATCCCTCAATAAGATCTAAAATTAGTGGAACGTTGATGTCATTTACATTTGGCTTTGGAATCCCTATAGGTTTTCCAAAATAACCATTAGCAAATAAATCCCTAGATTCTTGTGTATTCCAAACAACTATTCTGTTTTCTAAGAGTTCGCCTTTCAAGTCAAAGACTTAGTGCTAATAAAATGAACGAGTCGGAAACTTCCTGGCATTTATCAGCCATTTCTTCTATTGATTCAATGACGTCTTTCATTAAAATTAATTCTTTAGTGTCAGTAATTTCATTTAGAGCTGTAATTGACATTATACGGTATTTGTTGTCGATTTCACGCTCAATTTTTTGTGTTTCTTGAGCAAGTTCAATAGATTTAGCAGAATCAACGTTTAAGCTTCTGATAATTTCATTTAATTTGTATATTTCATCAACCACAAGTTCAATAAGTTCAGTCAAGTCGTTATCTAGGTTTGCAGTTTTCATTGTTGAAATTTTGATGTTTGAAAGTTTGAAGGAAATTCCAGTTATATAACCACTAATTTCATCCATTGTATAAGCAGTGTTTAGAATATTATCCCTGTTTAAAATCAAACCACCAACATCCGCCACATCTCTTGTAATTTTGCGTCTAAGATTTTCTACTTCATCTTCAATACTTGAAATTTGTTCAAGGGCAATTTTTATCCCTGCTTTATCTTTTTTTACCAACATTTTTGGCAGTGTTGAAAGTACTCTACCTGCATTAAGAATTCTGTTTATCTCATCTTGTAAAACAGCCAAAGCTTTCCTTTTTGCTTGAACTTCTAATTCCCCGCTATACATGATGAATAATTAACTAAATTACCGCTTTCTAATTTATATCATGCTTTTCCATGGCAAATGTTCATATTTCTTGATTGATTTTAGATTGTCTCTTATACAATGTTAACACTTCTTCAACTGTAGAAGCATCCTCAACTGCTTTTTCATACCTAATTTTTCCTGTGAATTTTGGAAATCTTAAGGCAAATCCACTATTCTTTCTAATTAAATCCAATCCAGTTTTATGAATAGGACTTAAAGTTATTTCTGACGCAACAATTTCTAAAACTAATTCAGGTTCTAACCAAACATCCGCTTCCATTTCACTTATAATTCTAGAATTTTTTTTGAGAGTGACATTGTTGGAGAGAATTTGATATAACTGATCCAAACTTTCATCGGTAAAACCTGTACCAACTTTACAAATACTAGGGAAATTATCCTGTTCCGGATTATATGTTCCTAATAACAACGTACCATACAGACCTGTTCGTCTACCCCTTCCAAAATATGCACCTATTACAATTAAATCAAGACTGTCACCTAATTCATTTCTATATTCACGTTTTAGCTTTAACCAATTACTACCTCTTGATCCAGCACGATATGGTGCACTAGGAGTTTTTAGCATCAATCCTTCACAACCAGCATTAATAGAATTTTCTAGAAAATCCCCAACCTCATTTTCATTTTTTACCAACAGCATGGGTACAAGTTTTGAAAAGTTATCTTCATTAACTAGTTTTTCTAAAATTTTTCTTCTTTCAGAATACTCTAAATTTAAACAATCTTTATTATCAAAATACAGTACATCAAAAAAATTAACTGTGATTGGATATTGTGAAACAGCTTGCTCAAGTTTGTATTTTCTTCGTCTATGCATTAGTTCTTGAAACGGTAAGAATTCTCCAGTGTTTTCATTAATAGGAACAATTTCCGCCTCAAAAATTCCCTCATGTACGTTAAGAGATTTTCCAATATTCTCTACAATATCTGGATAATATTGAGTAATATTTTCTAGTCTTCGTGAAAATAGAATTATCTTATTCGCTTGTTTATGGATTTGCACACGTTCTCCATCTAGTTTGTATTCTGCAGAAAAAAGTTCTGGCATTTTTTTAATCGCTTCTTTCTCACTTTTAACTCGGTCAGCCAGCATGGGTCTTATTGGGCTAAATAATGAAATCTTAAATTTTTTTATCCCATCAATTCCATTCGTTGCAACCATTTGAGATACTTTACCTAAATCACTTGAAACATTGTATGCATTTTCTATTCGTTCCTTATTTTCTTTTTTTCCAGTGAAAGCAATGGCAAGTGCATCCATAACAGTATTTTCTGCTACTCCTAAACGTAACGTACCTAACAAAATCTTTAACACAAATTTTGCTTCTAATGGCGTTGCATCATTTAGCAAGCTTGAAATGTATTTCATTTTCAAGTCTTGCGAACCTTTACCTTCTAACTTTGCAATCTTGAATAAAGTTTCATAAACTCTTTCTAGAGTGATTTTTTCTGCTGTGAATGTAGTTTGAGTCTTTAATTTTAATATGTTTGATGCAGTTAGACCTAGATCACCTACTTTTCTATAATCATCTTCGATTTTTTTAATTGATAAACCAGAAGACTTTGAAATAGCACGAATTGCAAGTTTTTCAGCAATTCCTAATTCTACACCCTCAAAATTAGGTCTGATGATACCCTGTAAAAGATAAACAGCGTTTGGGATTATTTTCTTCGGTGTTTTTTTTAATAACTCAACTAAAATATTTGTGAGTTCGATACGCTTTGTTGTGTTTTCCATTTTTTCAAAGATTTCAGCAACAATTGAAAAATCCATCAGGTTTTTTTTGTATGCTCAAGTAATAAATTTGAAGCTAAGATTATATGTTGTAATTGACATATAGTGAAAACTATGTTGGTAGAGCTAGATGTATTTGAAAATTATTTTTTTGGGTGAATTTCTTTGTTCTGTTACCATAGCAAAATTGTCAAGCGGATATGATTTTTTGTAAAACTTCATGAAACTCCATGCTACATCATGATTCTTAAATTCAGTTCTTAATCCATCTATTTGTGATTCTTTCCCAAAAATATCAAAAACTAGAACTTGGTATTTTTTTGAAATTTTACGTGGTCTTGCTTTAAGCAACCATGCAAGAGCAAATAAAAATACCACCACAAGGATTAGTGTTTCGCCTGCGCCTTTGAAAAATGACCAAATGATATCTCGAACAGTTTGACTAAATAATACAAAAACAAAATTCGAGAAAGCTATTACTAAAATGTATGTGATAACAAATGGTTTTTGACAATTATAAAATTTAGACATATTCATAATTTTTCATGTTTTAATTTCATTTAACCTTTTTTAATTAATCTAATCCGGATCTTCATAAGATTCTTTTCTCTGATCTTTCTGTGGTTGATCTTGAATAGGTTTCATTTTACTATGTAAAACATCCATTATAGCGTTGTATCCTTCTGCATATTCTAACTCAGATGGTACAAGCGTTGCTGGGTGGATAAATCCTTGACTTCTCATTGCTAACGCTTTCTTTGTAGCAATCTCACGTATGTAATCCCAATCTGGTGTTGAAAAGCCATCAAATGGACCTATTAGCTTACCATTGTGCATGCTGAAAACCAATGCTTCAACAATTGGAATACAAAAGTTGATTGTTGCAGCTGAATTGATCTTAACTGGCATTAAAGGCATGTTATGACTACCCCGCGTATTTCCAGCTACGTAATGCGGATTGCTGAATACACTTCCAGCTTCTTCAGTTGCAGGAAAGTTTTTTTGTGTTCTAACAATGAATATTGGATCATCCTTACCAACATATACACCAGCTATATTATGCAGTCTGTCAGTCGAAGCATCTAATATTGGTTCACCATCTTTTGTATAGACTGAATCAACAACGTAACGGCCAGGATACATAAGCGCAGCTTCAATTATTGGTTTATCTTCCCACAAGGAAAGATTTGCAATTTTACCCTTCTCAACATCCATGATGTTAATGTTAACACCTTTAGCAAGTGATTTGTTTACTATTAGTCCTGTATTGCTTAATGCATCAACAAACAATTTATAGATCGGATAATTGAAAGCGCCAGGTTCAGTTTTATCTGCAGCAAAGACAGTGAATACCTCGTTTGGTCTTTCATCAAACTCCATTTCCGCCACGCCGGGTCCCATTCCCTTGATATTACCTGAAAAAGAATCTTTTAACAGATCCTGCCCTGCACCATAGAGTCCTTCTTCTTTGGCAACCTTTGTACCAGCCATAAAAGCATTCCACGCAAGCTGATGAATTTCTTTATTATCAATTCCTTTAGTGTGAGTCATAACAATGTGAGAATCATCTCCACAATATCCAATATAATGATCAATTAACAAGTCTCCAGCATCTTTTACAGTTTTTCTTATTGCATTAAGAAGTCCCTCACTTGGTAGTGTATGACCACCTATTCCACCCACATCAGCTTTGATCACTGATATGGTTATTCTCATGAATTTTTTATTTACAACTTTGATTTATAGTATATGAAATTTCATAAAGTGTTCCAAAGAACAAAGAGCAAAAAATCAAACAAACAGTTGTAGAAAAACGAAATGGTAATAAAGCCCATTTCACTTTGAGTTCGATATGGCAGAGAAAGATCACTTGAACATGATAATTACTGGTCATATTGATAATGGTAAGTCAACTACTATGGGTCATTTTTTGTTGGATCTTGGTGTAATCGACGAAAGAACAATAGCTTCCCATGCTAAAGAATCAGAAGAAACCGGTAAGGGTGATTCTTTCAAATATGCTTGGGTTATGGATACCATTAAGGATGAAAGAGCAAGAGGTATTACAATCGATTTAGCTTTTCAAAAATTTGAAACTCCAAAATTTTTCTTCACATTAATTGATGCACCTGGTCACAGAGATTTTGTAAAAAACATGATTACTGGTGCATCTGAGGCAGACTGTGCTGTTTTGGTTTTGTCAGCAAAAGAAGGTGAAACAGATACTGCAGTAGCACCTGGAGGTCAAGCCAGAGAACATGCCTTTTTATTAAAAACACTTGGCGTAAAGCAAATAATTGTTGCAATTAACAAGATGGACGATAGTAAATTTTCTGAAGATGCTTTCAATAAAGCAAAGCAAAAAGGTGAACAACTTGTAAAATCAGTCGGTTATAAGATTGAGGAAGTGCCATTCGTTCCAGTTTCTGGATGGACAGGAGAAAATCTTGTAAAAAAATCTGAAAATATGCCGTGGTATAAGGGCAAAACTCTTCTGGAAACATTTGATGACTTTAAGTTACCTGAGAAACCAATTGGCAAGCCTTTACGTTTGCCAATACAAGATGTTTATTCAATTACTGGTGTTGGTACCGTTCCAGTTGGACGTGTTGAAACTGGAACAATGAAACCAAATGATAAAATTATTGTTATGCCATCTGGATCTACAGGTGAAGTAAAATCTATAGAAACACATCACCAAGAAATGCCATCAGCATCAGCCGGTGACAATATTGGTTTTAACTTAAGAGGTATTGAGAAAAAAGACATTAAAAGAGGTGACGTTCTTGGACATCCTGATAACCCACCTAAAGTTGCTACAGAGTTTAGAGCACAAATCATTGTAATTCATCATCCAACAGCACTTGCTCCTGGATATACACCAGTTATGCATTGTCATACTTCACAGGTAGCTGCAACAATAACTGCCTTTGAATCTAAAATAAATCCTGCAACCGGTGCAACAGAGGAAGAAAATCCAAAATTCCTTAAGGTAGGCGATTCTGCAATTGTTAGAATTACACCAGTTAGACCAACATGTATTGAAACGTTCGAAGAGTTCCCAGAAATGGGACGATTTGCGTTACGAGATATGGGTGCTACAATAGCAGCTGGCATAGTTAAAGAAATTACCCAAGAACATAAAATATGAGTCTAGGAAATGACTCAGCCTGCTCGCGTTAAACTAACAAGCATAAGTTTAGGAAAATTAAGTGGTGTATGCACTGAAATTATGAATATAGGTCAAAAGACGGGTGTTAAAGTCAAGGGTCCTATCCCACTTCCTGTGAAACGCCTAAACGTTGTTACTAGAAAATCTCCATGTGGCAGCGGCACGGAAACTTATGAAAAATGGGAAATGAAAATACACCGACGGATTATTGATATTAGTGCTGATGATAAAACAATTCGCCAACTCATGAGATTAAAAATTCCTGATAATGTTTATATCGAATTATCTCTTACCTAGCCAGACTTTTTATTATGGATTTAGAGTGTGATGTTATGGTTGATGAATCTAATGTTGAAACGAATGATGATGGTTCTGCCGATAATGTTATTGAAACTGAAAAATTTGATGTTATTTACTCTTGTTTAAGATGTAATACAAAAGTAAGCAGTTCTGAATTAAATAGACTCCCAGAAATAAAATGCATTTGCGGATTCAGAGTTTTTACCAAAGTAAGACCACCAATTGTCAAAACTGTAAAAGCGATATAGAACTATCTATCAATTTTATACGAGTGTTTTTTCTTAAGATGGTCACGCATTTCTAACATACTATGGAAATTTTCGTTACATTCCTTACAATCGTATGGTGAATCCTTGAAATGAGTTATTTCTTGGTGGTGCATAAGATCCTTGTGCTGTGAAAATTTTTTTTGGCATAGTTCACATTGAAATTTTTTAAAGAATATCATTTTCTATCTATCTGTGATTTTTGATTATCCCAGCAGTTTTTACATAACTGTCCCTTTATTTTCCAATGGTTTTTTGCATTGTATCTGATAAAACCAAGTTTGCTACCACAAATACTACAAAAATCTCTTTTTTTGTTAAAATCCAACTCCTTTTCATCAAAGCATTTTTTGCAAAGTAAGTCTTCCATGTCCCATTGTAGCCGTGGTTCCCATAAATCAGTAACTTTGCTTTTTACTCCACAGCTAACACATTTTTTTATTATAGATGCATCATAAGATTCCTGCATTTTATCTAAATAACAATCACTACATAGTGGAGATTTTACACCCCATTCTCTTTTCGCCTTATTTTTATGAGTAATTTGTTTGTTGCAAATAGTACAATTTGCTGGTTTGCGACTAAAAATACCCATACATATCTTATTTTTTAAAAATATAATATTCTTTGCAGTTAACTTCAATCATAGAAAAATTGATTTTAGAAAATTATACTAATGTTAAATTTCGTCTAGGATTTTTTCAACTGCTTGACTAGCGTTTATCATACCGCGTTTTTTGGCAAATTTTTCGATCAATTTGTATTGTTCTAAATCACAACAGATTGGCATTGTTCTTCTTGTCATATCCAAACATATTTTTTTTAATTAATATCCTTTACTCTTTGAGTATTTCAAAAAGTATTAGATAGGTAACAAAGAATTTCTATTGTGAAAAAACGCCAGATCTTAGTAATTGGTAATAATGATAACGGTTGCACACCAGAATTAGAAAAACTTGCGTATAATGTTGGATCAGAAGTAGCAAAATCTAACTCCGTTTTGATAACTGGCGGACTTGGCGGAGTGATGCGTGCAGCATGCAGTGGTGCACAGGAATCTGGTGGCATAACTGTTGGGATAATTCCTCAAGACGATTCATCCCACGCAAACGATTTTTGTGACATAGTAATTCCTACTGGCATGGGCCTAACCCGTGATTTTTTGAATGCACTTTCTGCAGATGGTGTTATAGTTATTGGTGGTGGTTCTGGAACATTATCAGAAATTTGTGCTGCATATATGTACAAAAAACCTATAGTTGCACTAAAAAACTCTGGTGGAATTGCATCAAAATATGCCGACGAATATTTAGACCATAGAAAAAATGTGAAAATTGTCGGCGTTGAAACTCCTCAACAAGCAATAAAATACATTTTAGAACAGATTAACACATAGATAATAAAAGAGGATCAGGTTCATAAAATGCACCATGTTTTTTAGATAATTTTTTTAATTCCTCTACAATTTTTTTTATGCCCATTTCTTTTGCAGTATCAAATAATGGTTTTTTGAGACCAAGTCCAAGGTTTGCAGCCTTTTCAATCTCATCAATATCACTAGCATTGTTTGTGACAAGCCACGCTGCATTGTTGAGAATGTTTGCAATGATTTGTACAGGATCACATTTTTGGGCTAATTCCTCTGAAAGCGGTATTCTTTCATATTTATCATCAGAATATTTGTAGAAGCCTTCACCACTTTTTTGTCCTAGTTTTTTTTCATTGAACAGTTGCTCAATAGTTGGGTGTGGTAAAATCACTTTTTTATCTCTCTCATGCATTTCTATAGTTGCCTTATGAATAACATCCAATCCTGTAAAGTCAGCCAATTCAAAGATACCCATTGGGAACCCAAGCCTGAATTTCACCGCAGAGTCAATTTCAGTTTGTTGGATTTTTTGTCTTTCCATTACATAGCAGGCTTCGTGAACAAGCGGTATGAAAAGCCTATTCACAATAAACCCTGGTACATCTTTTCTACAGATTACGGGTATCTTGTTAACAGATTTTACAAAATTAATTGTGAGATCAATAACATCTTTTGAAGTTTCTTGTCCCGGTATTACTTCAACTAGCTTCATTAGTAGGGGTGGATTGAAAAAGTGTATTCCAATAAATTTATCCGGTCTAGAAATTGTATTTGCAATCTCTGTAATTGGTAATGTACTAGTATTAGATGCAAAAATAACCTGATCGTTAGAAGCTTTGTCTAACTCTGCATATACTTTTTTTTTGAGATCCATTATCTCTGGAACAGCTTCTATTACTAAATCACTATCACGAACAGCATCATTCAAATCCACTATTGGTTTGATTCTTGAAAATATTCCATTTCGTTGATCTTCTGAAATTTTTTCTTTTGAGACAAGCTTATCCAAACTCCACTTTATTTTCTCCATTGCCTTGTCTAAGAATTGTTGCTCAATGTCTCTGAGCACCACATTATAACCGGCCATTGCAGAAACTTGAGCTATTCCGTGACCCATTATTCCAGAACCTAATACAGTAATGTTTTTGATTTCCATACCGTCCAAGAAAATTGATATCCTTTATAATGTGTTTCATGATTACGCAAAATATGGGGTTGTTTAGTAAAAAAGGTAAAATCCAAACAAAATGTGATGTTTGTGATCTTGAATTGCCTAGTCCTGAACGGTTAGAACGGCATAAAAAAAAGGCACATGGCAATGTTCCAGAAAAAAAAATGGACAATTCTAGTGGCAATGTAGGCGAAAGCAGTATGTGGTAATTTAATTAGTGTAAAAAAAATTGGTAGATAATTATGGAGGAGATGAATGATTCAAAAAAACATGCGTTAATGTTTTTATTTACGTTTATTGCCGCCGCTGTGATTCTTGGTACCGTGATATTCCCGTTTTGGAATCTAATCCGAGAGGATGTTTATGAAGAAGTTGAAATACTGTTAAACGAAAGAGACAAGTGCTATGTCGATACTTCAGATAATATACCTAAAACAATCGATAACTGTATTCATAAAGTAGGTGATATTGTTACTATAAAATATGGCAAGGACCTTGCATATGCAGAAATTGTTAATCCATAGCGATTCACTTTATACTTTATTCCTGTTTAACTAGAACATGGATTGTATTTTTTGTAAAATTGCTAAAAAGGAAATTTCATCTAAAATAATCGCAGAAACCAAAAAGTCAATTGCATTTTTAGATGCATTTCCATTATCACGAGGACATACATTGGTAATTCCAAAATGCCATTACGAAAAAGTTCAAGATATGACAGATATGGATAGCACTGATTTGTTTAACACTGTGCACAAAGTAATTTCCAAAGTGGATAAACTTACAGGCGCCACACTGTTAGCAATACATAACGGTAAAGATAGCGGGCAAGAAATACCACACGTTCACGTCCATTTAATACCACGACAGTCATCTGATCAAGCCGGTCCTGTACATAGTATGTTTAAAGATAGACCAAAACTTTCTGATGTAGAATTAGATGAATTATCTGCTAAAATAAAGAGTAGTTAATTACCGCGGAAAAATTTTTCTTCCAGATTTTTTCTCGTTAACCTGAATTGCCTTTGTGGGACATGTTTCAGCAGCATCCATTATTTTTCCTTCCGATGCGCCATATTGGTTATGAACTTGTGATTTGGGATTCATCATGACATTTTTATCAACAACAAAGACATTTGGTGCAATAGTTTCACAACTACAACAACCAATGCATAAACTCTTGTCTACGTCTACGTTTAAATCATGTTTAAATGCATTTGCTTGATTACCCTGGTATTTCTTTTTGGGTTTTGGATTAACATTTTTTTGGCTTTCATCCCAAAATGCATTTCCAAGGTCATTCTTTTCAGATTTTTTCTTGGTTCTAAATTCATAATCATTCCAAAATGATTTTTCATATTGTCTCCAAAAATTTTCATCCATTTCAAAATCTTTTGTAAATCTGCTCCAATCTTCTCCTGGATTATGTTGACGATCGTTATAACTTGACTTTTTTTGTGTTGATTTATTTCTATCATTATAATTTTTTAGCCTGTTTTGGCCTTTTAAGAAATGATATGCTTCTATTACATTTTTGAATCTTCTACCATCTTTTTCATTCTTATTTCTGTCTGGATGTAATTTTAACGACAATTTTCGATATGCGTATTTAATATCGTCAAAAGTGGCATCTGAACTCAGCATTAAAATTTGCGTTGCTTCGGTTCTATTCATACTATCTTAATTCATTAATATTTTAAAAAGAATTCCAAAGATTTCAAGGTATTTTAGAAATAGCTTTTGATCTGAGATCTGATTCGTACCACACTGTCTTTGGTTTTCTATTATTTTTTGAATAAAAATTCACGGCTAAATGTGAAAAAACTGAATTTTTTCTGATTGAACCATGAGTATGTAGTATTTTTGGTGGAATGTAAACTACATCACCATTATTCAATTTAATCATTTTAGTTTTTGAGATTTTGAATTTTGTTACACCCCTGCTGATTTTTTTATAATAAACTAGACTTCCACTACCCCTAGTTACAATAAGTAGTTGGCCACCAGTATGAAAATGCAGTTTGGTTCTAGCTGATTTTTTAAATATTACATGATACATATCATGCTCATTTGGTTTTGTAATACCTGAGATTTCATGAAGTTCTATTGGACCAGTAAAGTAGTCTGTTTTTACTTTTTTGACTGGTGAGGATAAAATATTACTTTTTTTCAACTGCTGTTAATAATAAATACATTAATCATAAAAAACTATACCATATAACAGAGTGATAATGTATTGAGCAATACGGAATACAGAATTAAGACAGTGGTCTTACGACCCATATTAGATCCAGATGATGCACAACAAATTGTTGAAAATAGAAAAACATCACTTTTTAGAAGTATGCTACAAAAACCCAAAAAAACTGAAGTGCATATACATTCGCTAAAACTGTCATATGAAGCATTTTTAATTTTATCAGGAAAGTATAATGCAAATTTTTACCGTAAGACTGTTCATACAATTAATGTTGAACCCATTATTAGAGAAATAATTATTGGTGATGATGTATTTCCAATTAAGAAAGGAAAAGGAGTTTTAGGAAAACTTAACACAAAAATAAAATCAAGTACTAAAAGAAAAAACCAAATTGATTTGGAATTAGAGGAGCATGCATATATTGATGATGAACAGGAGATTGCATTTGATCATCATGGCAAGGAAATCAAAATGCCATACAAAATGAGTTCAAGACTGATTGAGAGTTATCCAAGACGTACGTTAGAAAAAACAAAAGATAATGTAAAAAAACCTGAAATTACTTATGATGCTGCAGTAGCAAGGTTAACCTCAAAATTAAAGAAGTCTGTTTCAATCGGAAGGCGTAATCTGGAGGAGAAATTTACAATAAATGAAATAATTGAATTGTATGTACCAATTTATGAGGCAAGATTGATTGGACCTAAAAAAAATGTGCGCCTAATACGAATAGACAGTATAAGGAAAAAAGTTTTATAACATTACTTGACAAGTTTCGTAAACTTTGGTTCATCCTGCAACGAATCAAAAAATTCATCTTCAATTGCCCATTTTTTGATTGTTTTCCGATCTTTTTTGACTGCCTGTTCTAATAGATATAATGCTCTGTCTACATTAGAGATTGCAGCATTACTTCGTGCCATTGCATAGATTACGTTGACGTTATCTTTGTGTATCTGTAATAATTTATCAAAAATTTCTAATGCTCTTTCATGTTTTCCTAACTCTGCTAATTCAATTCCCTTATGAAAAAACGCATCCATATGTTTTGGATGTTTTCGATAAATATTTTCAAAACAGTTTAAGGCTTCTTCATGTTTTTTCATCTTTCCTAACACTATACCCCTGTAAAATGCAGTATTGACATTTCCTGAATCACATTTTAGTGCTTCATCCAAACTTTGTATTGCTTCTTCATGCAACAGCAACTTGTCGTAAAGCACTCCCTTATTGTAATGTGCTGCCGCATGTTTTGGGTCTATTTCTATTGCTTTATTGTAATATTCTAATGCATCATCGGTATTACCTAGCTCAGCGAGTGAAATACCTCTGTTATTAATTGCTGAAACATACTTTGGATTAATCTCAATTACTTTGTCAAAGCAGGTTATAGCATCTTGATATTTTTTTAATTGATTTAGTGCAAGACCTTGATTATATATTGCATCAATATTTTTTGGATCTTGCTTTACAATTTTTTTGAAAAGTGGAATTGCAGCCTTTGGTTGCCTTTTCTCCATAAAGAACATTGCTTTATAAAACAAATCTTCAGTTTTTTCTTTGCTAGCAAAAAATATCATTAAGATCAGTGATTGTTATGTTAATTTATTTTTTAAACATTGTAAGAAATTCATCAGTAGATTTAGACATTGTTTTAATATCAAATTTTGTATGAGCATCTGAAAACGCACCTAATTTTCCTGGTAAAAAGAATATACCAGCATTTGTAATCATATGAAAATGATAATCATGTAATTTTTTTGTATTACATTTTGCTGCATCAGTTGCATTATTAATTTCATATATTGAATCACTCAAAAAATGTGTTAAAAATAATGAACCGATTCCAGTTGTAATTACACTTCCGCCAAATTTTTTGTCAAGCATTTTTCTTGTTTCAATTCCAAAATTGCTTAATTTTTTATAAAGCAAATTACTTTTATTTTTAATTATAGTAAGCATTGAATTGCCAGATGTCATTGTTAGGGGATTTGCAGAAAATGTTCCACCACCAATATATGCACGTTCTGTTTTTGAGAATATAGTTGTACTAGCATATTTCATTAATTCATTTTTGCCACAAATAACACCAATCGGTAATCCACCGCCAACTATTTTTCCAAGAGTTACCAAATCAGGGTCAAGTTTCATTGTATTGTAAAGACAGCCAAATCTGAATCTAAAACCAGTAACTATTTCATCTAGAATGAATATTGTATTATTTTTATGGCAAAATTCCTGTATATCCAACAAGTATTCTTTTGTAGCAGGAATGCATCCACCACCACCAAGAACTGGTTCAATAATAACTGCAGCCAAATCATTTTTTTTTGATTTCAAAATTTTGATCGAGTTTTCTAAATCATTATAGGGTAATGATATTACGTGCTTCTCATCAGTTAGACCACTACTCTCAGACTTTTGAAACGGCCAATTCACTGTTTTAAGTAAATCAGTTGTATAACCATGCCATCCACCATCAATCTTAGCAATTGTTTTTCTCTGTGTTATTGTTCTAGCAAGTCTAACAGCATACATTGTAGCCTCTGTTCCGGTTGATGCATATCTAATTTTTTCAGCAACGGGAACTACTTTTGAAATCTTCTCCGACAGTTCAATTGAATTTTTATTTAACGTTCCATGCATCCAGTCATAATTCAATTGTTTTTTTAGTTGATTAGTTATTTTTTTGGGGGCATGTCCTAAAATTAGACTCCAATGACCCATCCAATAATCAACATATTTGTTTGAATCAACATCAATCAGGAATTTACTATTTGCTGATTTAGTCACAAATGGATATGGTTCAAAGAATCGAATATTATGGTGCACACCATTCACATGATATTTTTTAGATTTTTCAAAAAGTCTAGCTGATTTTCTAGTTTTTAACTTGTAAATTTTTATGCTATCTTTCATTCTTAATCATCCTTTTATATTGAATATATTATT
>JACAST010000003.1 GCA_013390765.1 Marine Group I thaumarchaeote
AAATGCAGAAATAATAGGTTTAAGATATTTCAACGTATTTGGTACAGGGCAGACACTAGATTATGCTGGAGTGATAACTAAATTTTTAGACCGAATACGTGTGGGAAAAGCTCCAATAATTTTTGGTAAGGGTTCACAAATTCGTGATTTTATTCATGTGAACGATGTTGCAAGAGCTAATTTATTGGCGATGGAAAGTAATAGTTCTAATTTAATAGTAAATATTGGTACAGGAAATGCAATATCGATTTTAGATCTTGCAAATATGATTATTAGTACGTCTGGATTAAAAACCAATCCAATATTTGCGGAAGCACTTAAAGGCGATATAGAAAAAAGTCATGCAGATATATCACAGGCAAAGAAACACTTCAATTGGGAACCAAAAATTGAACTTCAAGACTGGTTAATGGAAATTTTGAAAAAATGAAATTATTAATTGGTGGATCAAGTTCAAAAATTTTTCATCTCCAAGAATTTGTTAATGCGTTAGAGAAATTAAATGTAGAATGTAAATTAGTTTTTGATGCAGATTATGCAAATGGATTTCCAAGTAGAAAGTTAGGAACATGGCTTACTACTAACAGTAAGTTTAATGATTTGATTTCAAATTTTAAACCCGATGTAATTTTTGTTGATAGACAACGCCATTTTGGTCTGGAGGCTATAAAAAAAGAAATACCCTTGCTTGTTCATCTTAGAGGAAATCACTGGGAGGAGATAAAAATGGCCAGAGAAACTCTGTACAAATCTCTACCAAAAAAGATAGCCCTACAAAAATGGGAAGAAATTTCTGAAAAATGCTTTGAAGGCTCGAAAATAATTTTGCCCATTTGTAATTTTCTTAGTGATATAGTAACCAAACGATATCAGAATAAACCAGTTGAAACCTTGTATCAAGGAATTTCACCATCAAACTGGTATCATACTGATGGCATGAAATTAAAGCATCCATGTGTTGGATTACTTCAAGGCGCTACAATTTGGGATAAAACAAAAGAGATGTTAGTCTTACCAAAAGTTTTAGAGAAAATGCCAAACGTTACATTCTACTGGGCGGGTGATGGTCCTTATCGTGATAAAATTATTCCAAAATTGGAAAAATTCAAAAATTTTCAGTGGCTTGGTGCACTTGAATATCCTGGAAAAGTTAGACAGTTTCTTAGTGAGATTGATGTTTATGCCTTGCTTAGCGGTATTGACATGTCACCCTTAACGTTGCAGGAAGCACAGCTTATGCAGAAACCCGTTGTTGCAACAAATGTAGGCGGCATACCTGAACTTATGAGAAACAACAAAACTGGATTTTTAACAAAAAAAGGAGATCATGATGAATTATTTAAAAAACTTGAAATTCTAATAAACGATGAAAAAATGTCACAAAAAATGGGAAATGCAGGCAAGGAATTTATCTCAAATAACTTTAGTTGGGAAATAATTGCAAAAGATTTTAAAGCTAAGGTAGAGAAACATTTGGATTTATCTTAACATAAATTATTTACGTAAACTGTATCGAAAAATCTAAGTAATGTTCAAGGCAAGGTTTCATACTTGAAAAATTGGGAGGATGGAAAACCAGATAAAAAACTGTTTTATAAAAGAATGAATGCTGTTATCACATTTTTAGAAAAACGAGTAGATATTGCAAAACTTAATGCGCTAGAAGTATTTGGTCGAGCTGGTGATTGGCATACAATAGTATATGCCAACAGAGTTAAATCATTGCAAGTTTGGGGAATAGATAAAAAATGGAAAAATATTCTGAAAAAGAATCTTCCAAATGCAAAAATCAAAATTCTAGATTCGATAAAAACCATAGTTGAAAATTTAGAGCCATCAAAATTTGATTTAATAGTAATTGATAATCCCATGAATACGTGGGGTACTAAAAAGGAACCTGACTTTTATTGCGAACATTTTGATTTCATTAAACATATTGGAAATATTATAGATAAAGAAGCAATTTTAATTTTCAATATAAATAAAAATCCGTTTGGCTACGATAAATTTCCAGAATGGAAAAAACGTAGAGAAAAATTTTATGAAAGAAAAAGAACGTCAAAATTAAGCTTACGGTTTTTAATATTGTTTTACAAAAAACTGTTCCTTATGATCGGTTACAAAACGATTTTTCAAAAAATATTTAAACGAAATGAATACATGGATTATTTCGTTTTCTTTCTGAGAAAAAATTAGGCTGTGAAGCTAATTCGTAATTAAAAACTTAATTACTCTCTTTTAGTAATTTTACAAATAATAAATCAGCCTACTTGTCCTGAGCAACCGGTAATTAGTAATTTAGTCAAGTTAGTAACTCACTCCTATAATCAACAGAAATCGCAGTTTCCTAGAACTACCGAAATTGTATAATCGTTGCTCTGAAGCCAACAGCCTTGCTTGAAAATATAGCCTAATTATTCTTTTGAGTAATTCATCCGTTGGAAGTAAAAAAAAGAATAAAACGATTAAAAATTATCAAAACTTTTGAATGCTTGTTCATAATATGGAATTGTCTCCTTTAATCCCTTTGTTAGATCCCATTTAAGTTCGTAATCTAAAAGATCTTTCAACTTTTTATTGTCTAAAACAATTTCAGTTGGAGTTTCCCCAGATCTCATTTTTACATACTCCTTTTCGATTTTTCTATCCCAGCATCTTTCAAGAGTTTCAATGATGTCGTTTACAGAATAATTTTTATTTCTTCCAACATGAATGATTTCGCCGCCTAAGTTTTTCTCAGTTTTCAAAGCCCTAACAAATGATTCTACTACATCGTAAACGAAGATATATTCTGATTTTTGATTTCCATCACCAAAAATTTTTACTGGATTGCCCCGAAGCGTTTCAATTAGAATAGTTGGTATTAGAAACTGATAGTTAAATGGCGATCCCATAGTGGCATTTAACCAGCGTTCACGTGGACCATAAATTTTACCAAACTTTAAGGCAATGGTTTCTACATCATATTCTTTATTGAAAAGTTGGCTAAATTTTTCAGTTGTCTGTTTTGTAATCGAGTAGGGATTTAACCAAGTCACATCTGGTGAAGTAGGAAAAACCACCCTTGGAACACTGAATTTTCTTGCAGCTTTAAGTATCCTAATCGTACCAACTATATTGACTAAGGCTACTTGTTCAACATCATATGTTGTAATTGATTCACTTATACCTAAAATAGCAGCCATGTGAACTATTCGATCCTTATCTTTTGCGATTGATGGAAGAATATTGTCATCTAGAATAGAACCTTTTACAAAATGATAAAGCGGATTGTTGTTATGACAAACAATATCTTGACTCTCCCACAAATCTAAAACTGTCACTTGATGATTTTCTTCTAATAATCTATCAACCAGATGACTTCCAACAAATCCCGCACCGCCTGTCACTAAAACATTCATAATAGCTGGAGCCTATTTTATGGAAATTAAAGTATTACTGTAATTAATTTTATTAGAAGAATTTTCTATAAGTAATTGATTAATTAATACAATATCTTTTATTCCATTAATCTGATTTTTTTCCAATGAAGATACTATTAATTTCACCAACCTCTGGAGGGATTGGTGGAATAGCACAACTTGTAGATGGGTTATCACAATTTTTAACCGGATTAGGTCATGAAGTTGAAATTATATCATCAGCAAATACCTTTACTATACCAATTAAACGTCTAAAAAATCCAAGTTTTATGTTTTCATCGTTTTTAAAAACTAAATTCAAAAAGGGCAAGGACATTGTTCATGCACATCACATTGCTGGCGCCCTAGCTATGAAAAATGTTTCCTGTAAAAAAATATTATCTATTCATGGTGTTTATTCAAAAAATATAGCCCAACTTTATGGTAAAACTACCTCAGACATATCAAAAAAATATGAAAAGGCAGCATTAAGTTTGGCAGATGCTATTACTGTCAATTCCAAAGAAGGGTACAATTATTACACTGAAATGGGATTTAATGTTGTCCAAATTCCAAATGCCATTGATCTTAATCTTATTCCAAAAAAATCTACCAAACAATTTGAAAATCAAATAATTTTTGCGGGACGTTTGTCTAAAGAGAAAGGAATTGAAATTCTGCTTGAAACCGCAACACAATTACCAGATAACTATCATCTTCTTATTGCTGGATCGGGTCCGCTGGAAGAAAAAGTTCGAAATCTAGCTGATAAAAAAATAAATGTGCATTATCTGGGATATCAAGCAAAGCAAAATTTGCTTTCTCTTATACGAGGATCAGATTTACTCGTTCAGCCATCTTTGGAAGAAGGAATGAGTTCCACACTTCTAGAAGCAATGGCATGTGGTACGTGTATTTTAGCTAGTAATATAGAAGGAATTAGTGAGATAGTTGAAAATAATAAAAATGGATTACTTGTGGAGCCGAATAACAGTGATGAACTATTAAACAAAATTCTAGACTTGTTGCCAAAAAAAGAAAAAAGATTGATGATGGCTAACGAAGGACTTGAAATAGTTAAAAAATACGATTGGAAAAGAGTTGGAAACCTTTATCTTAACTTCTATGAATCTCTTCTAAATTAATTAAGCATATTACTCAAATTCCATAAAAAGAGTATTAAGATGGCTATTTTGATTTAGCTTGTTGCAATTAGATAAAGGATTAGTTAAAGTTGAAAAATCATCGCATTATGTGCGTTATCTACTAATAATTGGAATACTTGTTATTTGCTTTTCATTATCGTCCATGATACGAATGCAGCCTCTAGAATATGGTTTTGAATTAAATGAATTTGATCCATTTTTCAATTACAGGGCAACCCAGTTTATGATAGAAAATGGTTTGCCAGCATATTTGGAATGGCGTGATGATTTGAGTTGGTACCCACATGGAAGGGACGTTTCAACCACCTCACAAGTAATGCTTCATACTACTGCTACAATGCTTTACCAAATTTTTGGTATGGGTACAAGTCTATATGATTTTACCATATGGTTCCCAGTAGTTATCGGCTCGCTTACAACAATTGTTATTTTTGCACTGGTTAGAACAATTGGAGGTACTACAGCTGGGCTTTTTGCTTCGCTCTTCTTTGCCATCTCTCCTATAATCATTATGAGAGGTTCGATAGGCTGGTTCAAGTCTGAACCGCTGGGTCTTTTTTACGGATTATTAGCTGTTTACCTACTTCTTAGCGCTATAAATTCAGACAAGGGAAAAGTGTCTCTCGCAAAGATTGTAGGAGCTGGTATCTTTCTAGCCTTTGGTCTTGCTTCATGGGGGGGCGCCCAGTTTTTCATATTACCAATAGGCCTTTTTTTCCTGGCATTACCATTTCTGAGAAAAGATTACAAGTTCGTCATATGGACTTCTGTTATTTTCACATTTGTTTTCCTTTTGGTAACTGTAGCATACGAAGATATTATTGTAAATGAAGAAAATAAGGGAACTGGTATTTTGTTTCTTCTAAGCCTAAATGGGTTTTTCCTAATTGGATGTACTGCATTTCTGGTAGCGCTTGTCATAATCAGGAGGATATTGGGCAAAAACCAATTACGTAATGGCCTCGCACTCTTAGGTGGTGCTATAATAGTAGGAATCGCAATGCTCTCTTCCGGCATTATCAGTTTGCCGGCGTTTAGATATCTTAACGCAGCAAATCCCTTTTTCATTACAACTGACATGCTTATAGATTCTGTATCAGAGCATGCAACAACAACCATCGATATTTCATTTTTCTTTTTCTCAATTTTGATGGTCTTTGCAGGAATAGGAGCATGGTTGCTCTTCCAAAAAAGGGTAAACCGTTCTTTGAAGATTAAAGGCGAAATGGCTGCATTTGCTCTCATAATAGGATTTCTTGGAATCTATTTCAGCTCTGCATTTGTACGATTAGAAGTGTTTGGTGCAATCTCAGTTATAATACTATCATCAATAGGCGTATCAATTCTAATATCAAAAATCCTAAAAGAAGAACATAAACCTACAAGTGTTGTAACTAAAATTTCTTTTCTTGCGATAATTGTAGCCTTGTTAGTGCTACCTATGGCTTATCCTGAAAAACTAAACTGGACAAATAGCAACTCAGGAACCCCTATTTCCATACTGAATAGTGGCACTCAATTCAACATTTCCACAAATGATTGGTTAGATGCCATGCAATGGTTAAAGGAAAATACCCCTGAAGATGCCGTTATTGCAGCTTGGTGGGATTATGGATACTGGATCAGCACCCTTGGTGAGAGAAAAACTTTAGCTGATAATGCTACACTGATAGATTGGCAGATTAGAAAATTAGCATCGATGTTTATGAGCACGCCAGACCATGCTTGGCAAATTTTAACGACTGATGCAGAAACCGATGTAGGTTCATACTATGTAAGTTTGCCAGATGATATTTTACATCCAACCCGGCAAATAGATGATGTTGTTTATGATCCAAAACAAAATAAACTTGATGGTTTCAAAGGTTGGAAAGATGATTCTTCGCCAGGAAAAATATACGATCCTGATATAGCTGACAATTATCCCACATTATTTGATTATTGGGAATCAGAATTATATAATCCTCCACCAATAATAACTGGTTTAGATGCTGACTATGTTCTGATAAATCTTGCAGCAGAAAAACTGTCTGAGGATAACATATTGGATTTGTATGTGCTTAACCAAAAGGGTGGTGATGAAACTAAGGCTTTTTGGTTTTTGAAAATAGCGGATTTGCGTGTTTTGGATTATTATAACCAAGAATTATCGGGTTATACTGATAAATTCTGGAATGAGACATTTTTCGCAAAATTGATACCGTTTACGTCTGTACTTTATGTAGACCCTGATAATCCTGAACGTCAATCAGAAACTTTCAAGCCGGGTTATGTTGCCATCTATCTAAAAGACATCAAGTTTCCTTTAGACGAACCAGGCCCATTTCAATTGGTATACGTCTCACCATCATTTGAGAGAGATGACACTGGTCCACTAACTGGTCCTCTAATTTATAAAATAAACAAGGAGTATAATCCAAACCAATAATTGTAAATTATAGATTACAAAAAATATTCTTAACAGTAAAAATCTGTGATAACAGACCGTCTCAACATTTAAGGAAAGAGTTGTGAACATGCCTTAAATAATATTGCTTAAAATTTGAAACAAATGAAAAAAGTTGTAATTTTTGGAACGGGTGAACTTGCTCAGAGAATTTTCTTTTATCTTAAGGATAGTGATGACCAAGTGATTGCATTTTGTGCAAATAAATCAAAAATTGATAAAGAAGAATTATTAGGTTTGCCAGTTATTGCGTTTGAGAATATTAAAGAAACGTTTCCGCCAACTGAATTTTCTATGTTTATTGCATTGGCATATTCTGAAATGAATAAGAAACGTACAAAATTCTTTAATGAGGCAAAAAACAAAGGCTATGAACTATACAGCTTTGTTCATCCTTCAACAAAAATTTGGGACGAGTTTGAAATGGGAGAGAATTGCTTTATTTTAGCAAATAATGTGATTCAGCCTTTTGTGAAGATCGGAAATAATGTTTTGATCGGTAGTAATAATTTGATTAGTCACAATACTACAATTGGAGATAATTGTTTCATTACTTCAAATGTTACTATGGGTGGTCATATTACAATGGGCAAGAATTGTTTTGTTGGATTAAGCGCTACTATTAATCAAAAAATTAAGATTGGAGATGAATGCATTATTGGTGCTGGCACCATTATAACAAAAGATGTCAATGACAAGGAAGTGTACGCTGAAAATTCATCAAAAAAACTTCCTCAGTCCAGTGAACACATTGGCGATATAATTTAGAAATTACAAATGCAATACATTTTTTTGAGTCATGATGTAGATTGGAGAAAACAAGGACCTCCTTTAGAACACATTTTATCTAGAAAAGATAGGTTTGAACCAGAATTATTTGAAAAAACCAAGCCAGAAGATCTGTATCGTAATATCCCTGAATATATGGAAATAGAAGAAAAATTTGATATTCGTTCTACATTTTTCTTTAGAACATTTTATGAAAATGGTGATGTATTAGATTATGAGGATGACATCAAACAATTACAGAAATCAAATTGGGAGATTGGATTACATACAGATCCGTCTTCTATAGATGATTTAGATAAGATTCGTTTAGAGAAAGAAAAGCTTGAATCGATAACTGGCAAGCAAATAATTGGTAATAGAGTACATTTTCTAAATTATAATCCGGAATTACCAAATAAATTAGAAAAATTGGGTTTTAATTATGATTCATCTCTAAGACATTCAAAAGATAGAATTGATGAAAAAGAGATGGGTTATTCAAGAATACACGGAATAATTGAGTTCCCTGTAACATTGATGGATGCATACTTGTTTACTTATATGAAAATTCGGGAAGAGAAAATAATTTCTGAATTTCAAAAAACCCTAGATCTTGGGCGTAGTCTTTCAGAAAATAATGTAATTAGTGTAATCTGGCATGAGAACGTTCTAAAAATGAAAGGTGGACGGGTGTATAAACAAATTTTAGAATTTCTTACATCTCAAGATGATGTTGAAATAAAACGTGGAATTGATCTTGTTAAAATTTTAAAATAATTTTCAAAAAATATTTACGTTGTTGCTTGTGATGCTTCATGGAACATCTGGCTCTTTGCACAGCCTGCTGCAAGATCGTCTCCTGCACCTCTTCTCATAAGACCTCTGTAAAGACCATCTTCAAGTTTTTCACCCTCTCTTTCTTCCCATTCCTCAACGGTAATGGAATATTTCTTTTGGATTCTATCTCTATACCACTCCGGAATTACATTAAATGCACAGAATGGTATGATTCTAAGGTCAGGTGTCACATAATGAATGTCACACCTTTGTAATCTTTCAAGATCTTCATTGTATTTGTCCTGAAAGTGCATCATGCCCAAGAACATTCCTTTGACATGGAAGGCTCCCATTGAATCAAAGGATCTTTTCATTAGTATGGTTGAAAACATTTTTGCCAAATCCAGACCCGCTGGTTGCTTGTCTTTGTCAATGAAGCCTTTCAGTTTTCTTACTACTTCTAACATTGTAAAGTACTTGTTAGCACCAGAGCGAATTTGTTCTGATTTATCCTCAAATAATTCCAGCATTCCTTGAAGGTCACAGAATCGTGTCATAGGAACAAATTTCTTTGTATCTGCATCTTCAAAAATATATGTGCCTGCGCCACAAGCAAAATGAATTGACAGCTCATACTTTGGTTTACTTGAAAATGCCTCAATCACATTTGTAAGTGGCATACAGCTTGGTACAGGATACCAGTCATCAACTGTTACCTGACCTTGTGTCTGCTCCTCTATTCTCTGGATACAATCAGGGATAGTAATTCTGTACTTTTCTCTTTCAGTTTTTCCCATTCTTCCAGTTAGTGATACGGGTTGGAAGTTTACTGCGTGTACAACATCCATATTCTTTTGTGCATATCTAATAATGCCACCAAGTTCATGATCGTTAATTGATTTAATTACAGTAGGGACAAAGACTACAGTAGTTCCTATTTTTCTACAAGTATCCAGTGCATATGGAATTTCCCAGTGGTTTTTTGGATTGGTTCTTGCTGTTACACCATCAAAACTAAGATAAAGATTGTTACATCCTGCCATTCTTACATCTCTACCAGCTTCTGGGTCAAGTGCATGACGTATTCCATTGGTATTCATTTGTATATGGTCAACGTGCTCTTCTTTCATTATTTTGATTAAATCTGTGATGTCTTCTCTTAACATTGGCTCACCGCCAGTAATCTGCATAGAGTTTCCGGGGATTGGTCTTTCTGCCCTAAGTGTTTTCATCATAGCGCGTACTTGATCTTGAGTTGGCTCATACATGTAAGCGCCCTCAAGACCCTTCTTTACATAAAAGAAACAATACCAGCATGTAAGATCACATCTGTTTGTTACTATGATATTTGCCAGACCGCTATGAGAAAGGTGGTTGGTACAAAGCCCACAGTTATTTGGACACGAACATTTGTCTTGCATCATAACGTTTGGTGCGTGGGCTCCCTTTCCATCTACCCAATAAGTACTAAATTTCTTGTACATATCATAGGAACCGAAATACAGTTCCTCACATTCTCCGTGTGTTGGACAAACCTTTGACATGAAGACTTGATCATCTCTTTCAAATACCTCAGCATCTAGAATCATATTACAATCAGGGCAAATGCTTTGAGTAAAACGGATAGTAGCCTTTTTGCTTAATGATTTAGTTGATTGATTGGAAATCTGAATTAATGCCATTGTTACTGATTTTTTTTAAGATTGATATTTAACGGCTTTCATACTTTACACCGTTGGAATAGGAGTGTAATTTATAGTGTATATAATAACAAATCAAAGCGAGAATGATGAGTATTTCCGATCAAACACGAAAATCTTTGGAAAAAGTTGGTCTAACGGGCTATGAAATCAAGACTTTTACCTCACTGCTAAAAACTGGTGAGCTTACTGCTTCAAATTTAAGTCAACAATCTGGTGTTCCATATTCAAAGATTTACGAAGTTTTGAGTGCACTAGAGGAAAAAGGTTGGGTTGGTTCCGATAAATCAAGACCGACAAAATATTTTTCTAAATCTCCTAATTCTGCACTACAAACAACAAAACAAAGGATCGAGGAAGATTTTGCAAAAAATGAGAAAATAATCCTAAGCGATCTTAACCCAATATACAAAAAAAGTGGTACAACAGAACGACCTGATATCTGGGTTCTAACAGGAACTATGAATATAGCAACCAGGATTCTTGAGATGATTGAAACGTGTAGAAAAGAAGTGTTAATTGCAATTCCAAAAGCTGGAGAAGAATTGATAAAACAGGCATTACCAAAACTAAGACAGTTACATGACAAGGGAGTTAAAATTACAATTCTCACATCTGACAGATTTGATAAAGATGCCCTCAAAGGATTAACTCGACTTGCTACCGTAAAAATGAAGAAAGGACTCTTTGGCGGTGGTTTAATTTCAGATAAACATAATGTTGTAATATTGCTTGGCCCAGAAATTAGTCATTCAAATGCTTCAGAAATTATAGCAATATGTACAGATCATGCTGAGCTATCTGGTTTTGCAAGAGAATATTTTGAATATTTATTAAAAGATACATCGAAGGTTAAGTGATGGGTTCGTCTGATGATGAAGTTCTTTTTGTGGGAACCGCTGATGCTGAACATGTTGAGATGTATCTGAAGGCAATTTGGCATATAAAAGAAAGAAACGAACCCGTAAAAATCAGCACAATTGCGAGGATGCTCAGCGTAAGACAGCCAAGCGTTGTTCAAATGTTAAAAAAACTAAATCTACAACAACTTGTGGAATATAATAAAGCTGGAGTTTTTCTTACTGAAAATGGTGAAAAAGTCGGTTCAACTATGATGAGAAATAGTAGGCTAATGGAAGTTTTGATGGATAGTACACTTAAGGTAGAGATTGATGAGGAGATGGTATGTGGAATTGAACATCATATGAGCAAACAATTTACAAATGCCATGTGCACTATGCTAAACCATCCACGAAAATGTCCGCACAATCACAAAATTCCTGAAGGAGAATGTTGCCAAAAAAACTAACTCGGACTAAATCTAATTCATTTTATTATATATGCCAATGAAAATATACAATGTATAGGTTAATTGTAATATGACATGCTTTTGTGGATGTAACGATTTTGAAAAAAATCCAAATGGTCAAATCCTTGGATGTGTAAAGTGTAGTCATGGACGCCAAAATCATGATGATAAATTTAGAGAATCTGCAAGAATGAATGAAGGACAGTCACAAAAACGTGATGTTGATTTTGGTTAATTTGTTATTCATATAATTACAAAAAGGATTAGCAGGCTCAGAACTCAAGATCCTCATCATCAAGTCAAAGGGATAAGCTCATCAATGCCTGCATATTATCTTTAAAGAAATACTAAATGAATCTTTCAAGAAGCTTGATAAATGACAGTTAACATTAGTACATAATGGTACAAATAGATACCCCAGCATCAATGGAAAGTTTTAGAACATTCGTAATGGTCAGTACGTGTAGTTCATTCGCTCCACAAAGTTATGCGGATGATACGGAAGTTTTTCCAGAGCGAGAGGAAAATCTTGGTTCTATATACGTTGAAGCCGCAGATAAGGTAACTTTAAAGAAAATTCGGGACATTACATTTGTAAATGCAAGAGATGTATTAGGAATAATCTATAACTCTAGGAGTGGAAATACAAAACTAAATTGGCGTCAGATTAGACGCAATAATGGCAAGGTGACAGGTGAGGCTTCATCAAATTCTCTTGTAAACCTGGCACAAAGTGGAGTAATTACCCTTGATTGGGTAGAAAACTATGTTCGAAAGAAAACTCAAGAAAATTGACATGTTTTTATTTTCGCAATAAAAAAAGATATGCTAACTAAAATTATTCATGAAAATTCAATTTCATGTATACCAGAAGATTCTGACGATCTAATTATTCTTCGTAGGGTTATCAACAAGGGAGATAAAATTGTTGGAGAGACTGTTCGTGTTGTTAAACAGGAAAAAGATTTTGCAAGACCAGATAAGGGAGAACGTGTTAAGATTAGGCTATCGCTGGAAGTTGAAAAGATATCGCTGGATAACGTACTAGATAGAATACGAGTTAGCGGAATAATCAAAGAATCCAATAATGAATTAGTTCCTCATGGCTCACATCACTCATTTATCATCAAAATTGATCAGCCGTTTAATCTACTCAAAAAGAAATGGACACCGACAGAAAAAAAACTTGTGATAACCAAAGATCGTAATCTAACATTCATCTTAATTGCGATAGATACTAGCGATTGTGGTATTGGAAAACTAAAAGGAACACATCTGCATATAATGCCTAACATCTATTCTGGATCAAGTGGAAAACGATACAAAACTAACTTTAAAATCGAAAACTTCTTTGAAGAAATTTCAAAAGCTTTGTTACCCATTGTAAAAGCAAATTATCAGCTCATAGTATTTGGTCCAGGCGAAACAAAAAAGAAATTTGTAAACTTTCTAGCAAAAACACAGATTGGTCAACATAATGAAATCAAAATGATTGAAGGGGTGGATTCTAGCGGTGAAGATGGTATTCATATATTTACCAAATCTAAATCAATGAAAGAGATAATATCAAACAGCAAGCTTGCAAAAGTTTCTGACATTATCGATCAAGTGATGTTTCTTGCAAACAAAAAAAGCCGTAAGTTCACAATGGGTCTGGAAGAGACTAGGAAAGCAAATGAATATGGTGCGATAGACTCACTAATTTTTTCTGAGAAGGCAATCCAAAGTCATGATGAACAAGAGGTTATCGACTTCTTAAACGATGTAGAATCAAAAGGTAGCAAGGTATACAGTGTTGATGCAACTACTGATGCAGGTCTCAGAGTTACTGGACTTGGTGGTATTATTTCAATTCTAAGATTTGCAGTGGAAGCTAGTTAGTAGAATCCACAAGCCATTTCATATATGGTTGATTAATGGATTCGACATTAATTTCTGCAATTTCTGGCACGTCGTATGGATGAAGTTTTTTTAATTCTTTTTTTAGAGTAAGTTGGTTTTTTTTGGTAGTTTTGAAAAGTGCAAGATACTCATCCTGGTTTTCAATTTTTCCCTTCCAAGTATAAACAGACGAAATCTTTGTGATATTGACACAAGCAGCTAGTTTCTTCTTTACTATCTGATTGGCAATACTTGTGACTGACTGTTTACTAGGAAATGTTGATACAATAATCACGGGTTTCACAGTAACCGATAAATTTACGTGAATAAAAAAAGTACCAATAGATTTGGCTCTTGATTTCCTTACTGATAATGCGATAATTTACGTCTTGATAGCCTGGGTTGTTATCTTAATTATTGCAAAGTCTCTAAAACTGGAAAAACATGGTTTTAAAATAACTGCCTACAGCCTTACCTACAAAAATACTCAGGTCCAGTCTGCACTTTCAAAAATGCTAACTAGAACCAAGCGTGGAATTCAGGTTTTTGCAGATGTTAGCGTTGTTTCAGGATTTCTGATGATGGGATTTGCATTCTGGTTTTTGTTAAACAACCTCTTGAACTTTTTTGTAGAACCAACTGAATTTTCCGAGTTAACAGTACTGATACCGGGTGTTACACTAACTTCTGCTCCGGCTATAATGTATTTTCTGTTATCCATTCCAATTGTTCTTGTCATTCATGAAGGTGCTCATGGTATAGTGGCTACTCTGGAAAAAATAAAGATCAAGACAGGAGGATTTGCAGTTTTTATCGCATTATTTGCTGGGTTTGTAGAACCGGACGAAAAGGAATTTGATAATGCAAAAAAAATATCAAAGCTTAGGGTCATAGGAGCAGGTGCAACTTCAAATGTAATCTTTGCATTTGCTTTAGGAGCATTATTATTAACAAATCCAATTTTTGCATTGATTGTACCAGAACCAATCCTGGGATGGTTTTACGAAGCGCCTGACGGTGTGCTCATTATTTCAATTATCGAAGGCAGTGGTGCAGAAAAGGCAGGTTTACAAAAAGATGATTTGATAACAGGAATAAATGGTGTGGTAATAGTAACTCCATTTGATTTTCAAAAGGTTGATCTGAAACCTGGAGATACTGTTACTGTTACAGTTCAGAGAGATGGACAACATCTGCAATTACCTGTGGAGATTATGCCTTCTCCTGATGATCCTGATAGAGGTTTAGTTGGGATCATGAGAGATAATGCAATGTCTTACAAACCAATCTTGAATTTCATAGAATGGGATCCTCAGATATCGATGTTTCTTCTTTGGCTATGGATGATTTCATTTTTCATTGGAATTATCAACATGCTTCCCTTACCTATACTGGATGGGGGGAAGTTTATCTATACCATTATTGAGAAAAATACTTCGGAACAAAAAATTAAGATAATAATGTGGTCTGTCTATGCTTTTACTTTCATTGTATTTGCTCTCAATATAGCATTGTCTTATGTAAAATCTGGATGGTTTACTATCTAAGGTAACAAAAACAATGAACTTGATTTACGTTAAAACATAAATTACTAAAAAATTAATTAGAAAATATATGATTTGTGACAAATGCCAAAGGCAAGCAACTTATTCAAGAAAGTATTCTGGAGAAACACTTTGTTCCGAATGTTTCTCTAATTCGATTTTACACAAGGCGGCTAAAACAATCTCAAAGTACAAAATGATTAAAAATGATGAACTTGTTTGCGTTGCAGTTTCTGGTGGAAAAGATTCTCTAGTATTATTAGATGTTTTAAATAAAATGTCAAAAACTCACAATTTTAGACTATTCGCTGTAACCATTGACGAGGGAATTCCTGGATACCGAGATGAGGCGCTAAAAATTGTTGAAAACTTTTGTGCACAATTGAAGATACAACATAAAGTTTTCTCGTACAAAAAACTCTTTGATCTGACATTGGAGGAATCATTACAGCTAAGAAATGACCAGAAACCTTCTTCCTGTTCAATTTGTGGCACATTTAGGCGAAGAGCATTAGATCATGCAGCAAAATCAATAAACGCAGATGTCATTGCAACAGGTCATAACTTAGATGATTTTCTCCAAACGTTTCTAATAAACACGCTTTCTGGAGATACTACTAAAATTGGTTGGATGGACCCGGATACATCTTCAAATAAACTGAGAAAGATTAAACCGTTATCTGAGATCTACGAGTCTGAAATTGTATTCTATGCGTTTACAAATAACCTTCCTTTTCAAACAGAACCATGCCCACACATGAATGAGGGAATCAGAACAGAGATTCGTGAATTTCTAAATTTGCTTGAATCAAACCATAATGGAATAAAAAATAATATGTATAACTCAGTTTTGAAAATTTCCCAATTTACTAAGAAGGCAAATCATAAAGAAAAACGGAATTGTTTAGTTTGTGGCAATGAATGCAGTGGTAAGATTTGTTCTGTGTGTAAGATGATAACACGTTTGACTAGTAAATGACCCTAATTCAAATATAACACTAGTTTGAATTATGAGCGGTAGTAGGTAGGACTGGGGTGCTAGCCGTGCCCTATTCTGAAACCGGCTATACGCAGAGGTCAGCAACTGCTGGGTAAATCTCTAGAATGGTGATTCCCACTTGGTGTGCGGAAATGAAATCACGCCGAGGCGGGTGGTTGTAGGACTAGAATTATCCGAAGGGATAATTTCTAAGACCGAACGATTGAAAGGGATCAGGTCCGGGAGGGAGCAGTCCTAAGGTCGAACATTCACGCTTCCTCGTCAACGTGGCGGATCTTGTATGCCTTGAAATGGGGCTATCGATCTAGTCTGGAACCAGCAGGTCTACTACCGTATTAAATTTTAAAAATTAGTACAAAACCTCAAACGTTGAAAATTCATTTTTAAATTCTTCATTGATAACTTCAATATCGTCTACACGTGAATTTGCAGGACCAATACGTGTCCATTCAATAACCGAATTGATAGATTTACTATCACCTTCAAATACTGCTTCTACACGTCTATCTTTTAGATTTCTAACCCAGCCTGATGCATTATTCTTTTTAGCAATAACTTTTAGAGCTTGTCTAAAAAAAACTCCCTGCACATTACCACTTACCAAAAGACGTACACGTTGTTGTTTCATAGATATACAAAAATAAAGATGTTAATCAGTTTTAGGAAAATAAGATTATTTCTTTCTTTCCTTAATTCTTGCTCTTCCAGTTTTTCTAGCTGCAATGCTTCCAACCTTTGCTCCTGGTGGCGCATTACGTGAAACAGTTGAGCTTTGACCAACATGTTGATGTCTACCACCACCATGTGGATGATTATATGCTCCCTGAGCTACACCTCTAACAATTGGATATTTTTGTCCCCTAGATCTAAATCGTCTCCAAGCAACTCCTGCACGCATTAATGGTCTATCGCCAGCACCACCACCAGCCAAAGTTCCTATCATTGCTCTATTTCTTGGATTAAGAGTAGTAAATTTTCCAGAGGGAAGTTTTATTGTAACGCCCTTATCTTCATGTGAAAACACTGTGGCATTTGTACCAGCAGATTTGATAAAAGAGCCTCCATCCCCAAATTGTTTTTCTACATTGCATATAGTTGTGCCATCAGGAATATTTTGAATGCTTATTACATTACCATCAGCAATTTTAGATTTTAATCCAAACTGAATCTGTGAACCTATTTTAGCACCAATCACTGCTGGGATAAATGAAATAGAACCATCGTTAAATCTAACTTTTGCCAATGGAGCATTGCGACCTCGTTCGTGAACAAGATCTATGAGCTCTCCATCATGATTCTCTGAGAGTTCAAAACTAGGATATTTTGCAGGTGCAACCTTTCCTGTGGCAGATACTCTAAATTGCATCCCTCCACGACCGCGCCTTCTAACAAGAGGTCTTTTTCCCAATGTGAAAATTTTTGACTACTTTACAGATTTTAAGCTTTTGATTAAGTAAAATATTCGTAGATAAATTCAGCGACAAAGGTATAAACGAAACATATAGAGTGAATAATTATGAGTGAAACTGAGATCTCTCTCAAAGTTTTGGAGGCATATACACGGGACGTTGGGCGTGGTGTGGCAAGGATTGACTACGATTCTATGGATACGCTAAGTGCATCAACAGGGGATGTTATTGAAATGAAAGGCAAACGAAGAACTGTTGCAAAATGTTTACCTCTTTACCCATCAGATGAAGGAAAAGGCATTATCAGAATAGATGGGTTAGGACGAAACAATTCCGGAATAGCAATTGGAGACAGTATTTCGGTAAAAAAGATCAAAGCTATAGCAGCAGAGAAAATTATTGTAGCACCACTAGAAGCCATACCACCGATTGATGAGCGATATCTTGCAGACGCTTTAGAAAGTGTGCCTTTGATTAAGGGTGATAATGTAATGGTGCCATATTTTGGTGGTAGGTTAACATTTCAGATAATTGGAGTAACGCCTAATGCTGATGCCGTACTTGTAACACAAAAAACAATTTTCACTATAGCTGAAAAGGGAGAGACACTAAGAGGTGTTCCACAAGTTTCTTATGAAGACATTGGTGGTTTGACTGACGAAATTAAGAAAGTTAGGGAAATGATTGAACTTCCACTACGCCATCCAGAAATATTTGAAAAATTAGGAATAGAAGCACCAAAAGGAGTGTTACTTTATGGACCTCCTGGCACAGGAAAGACGTTGTTAGCAAAAGCAGTAGCAAATGAAAGTAATGCACACTTCATTAGTATTTCTGGTCCTGAGATTATGAGCAAGTTCTATGGTGAAAGTGAAGCTAGGCTACGAGAGATATTCAAGGAAGCAAGAGAGAAGGCACCGTCAATTGTTTTCATTGACGAGATTGATTCTATAGCGCCTAAGCGAGAGGAAGTTACTGGCGAAGTTGAGCGAAGAGTTGTATCACAAATGCTTTCACTTATGGATGGATTAGAGGCAAGGGGTAAGGTAATAGTAATTTCTGCAACAAACAGACCAAATGCAATTGATCCTGCCTTAAGAAGACCAGGAAGATTTGATAGAGAGATTGAGATCAAAGTTCCTGACAAAAAGGGAAGGAATGACATTCTAACTATTCACACACGAAATATGCCATTGGCTGATGATGTAGACATTAAACGTATAGCTGCAGTTAGCCATGGATATGTAGGTGCCGACTTAGAATACTTGTGTAAGGAAGCCGCAATGAAGTGTTTACGTAGACTGTTGCCTGAGATTGATCTAGACCAAGAAAAGTTACCCCCTGAAACACTTGACAAGTTAATTGTAAATGGAGAGGATTACAAAAAAGCATTGATTGAAGTTTCACCGTCTGGTTTGAGAGAAGTATATATTGAAAACCCAGATGTAAAATGGGAAGAAGTTGGCGGTCTAGATGATACCAAGCGAGAACTTCAAGAGGCAATTGAATGGCCAATGAAATATCCTACACTCTATGACAAGTTAGGACATAGAATGCCACACGGTATTTTGCTTCATGGCCCAAGTGGTACAGGAAAGACAATGTTAGCAAAGGCAGTTGCTAGTGAAAGTGAGGCAAACTTTGTTTCTGTACGAGGTCCCGAATTGTTATCAAAGTGGGTAGGAGAATCTGAGAGAGGAATTAGGGAGATTTTCAGAAGGGCAAGACAGTCATCTCCATGTGTAATATTCTTTGATGAGATTGATTCAATAGCGCCAATTAGAGGAATGGGTGCAGAGACGCAAGTAACTGAAAGAGTTGTAAGTCAGTTATTAACAGAACTAGACGGCATGCAAGACATGCATGGTGTTGTAGTACTTGCTGCGACAAACAGGGCAGACATGATTGATCCAGCCTTGCTTAGACCTGGCAGATTTGATAAAATTATACAGATTCCTATGCCAGATAAGGAGTCCAGAAAAAAAATATTGGAGATCAGTACGGTAGATGTTCCAATCATAAAAGATGCTAACAGTCCAGACTATGTGAATTTTGGTAAATTAGCAGAGGCAACTGATGGATTTAGCGGTGCAGATGTAGCAGCTATAGCGAATACTGCTGTATCTTTTGTCATTCATGAATTTCTTGATAAATATTCAATGGCTGGTATGCATACTAAGAAAGATGCAACTACAGAAGAAGAACGTAATGCAGACGCATTGCAGGTAAAGGAAGTTGCAAAAATTGAAAAATCTGCTGAGAATGCTAAAATTACAATGAAGAATTTTGAGGATGCTGTGAAGAAGGTAAGAGAGCAAAAAGACTTGAAGATAACACAGAAAGTTGAACTTTCAGCTTTCAGGTAGTTTTAATAAAATAACTGCTTAAACCACCTCAATGTCAGACGACAAAGGATATTCTGGTAATGCCCTTGACTGTTTGAAAAAAAATAATGTAAAAGTAGGCGATTCAATCAAGATTACGGCTGATTTAACATACTCTGGGATTTTAATGCCTAGGTACGAGTCTAGTGATGATAAGCATCTAGTAATCAAATTAGGAAGTGGTTACAATGTTGGAATTGATGTTGATGAGATTCAAAAAATTCAGGTCGTTTCTAGTCCTGAAGTAAAACCTGAGCAAAGCCAAGAAAGAAAAGAGAATCCAACACTTCCGAAAATTTTGCTTCTTTCTACGGGAGGAACAATTGCAAGTAAGGTTGACTACAGAACTGGCGCTGTTACACCTGCGCTTAGTGCATCTGATATTAATGAAGCGGTTCCAGAGCTTGGGAAAATTGCTAATATTGACGCGGAAGTTTTGTTCTCGGAATATTCAGAAAATTTACAGCCGGACCACTGGACACAAATTGCAGAAAAACTTGATTCGCTTGCAAACTCTGACTACAAGGGGATACTAATTGCGCATGGGACAGACACCATGCACTACACATCTTCTTTTTTGTCTTTTGCACTAGCTGGATTTCCTATTCCCGTTGCGCTTGTCGGTTCACAGAGATCATCTGACAGACCATCATCTGATGCGGCACCAAACCTGATTGCAGCTTCAAAATTTCTTGTTGAATCCAATACAAGGGGTATTTTTCTTGTTATGCACCATAATGATAATGATCAGACTGTTGCATGCCATGTGGGAACCAGGGTTAGAAAAAATCATACAAGCAAGCGTGGAGCGTTTGAAACAGTGGGAGGTGACCCCGCGTTCATAGTTACGCCAACATTGAAAATTCAGAAAAATATACAGGGTGATTTTTTTAAAGATGCAAAATACAACCCGAGGATGAAGATTGACACAAATGTCGCTCTTGTAAAATATCATCCTGGTTATGATCCGAAGTTAATTGAAAACCTTATACAAACAGGGTGTAAGGCAATAATTTTTGAGGGAACGGGGCTGGGTCATGTTGGACGTACAATGTACGATGTTATAAAAAATGCAAAGGAAAATGACCTGTTTTTGGGAATGACATCACAATGTATCGATGGAAGGGTTAGGATGACAGTCTATGAAAGCGGCAGGGATTTGTTGGAATTAGGAATTACACCTCTTGAAAATATGACTCCAGAAACTTCACTTGTAAAAGCAATGTGGACCTTAGGAAATTCAAAAAATGTCGATGAGATGAAGTCATTAATGCTAGAAAATATTGCTTCAGAGTTTTAATTATGGCGGAAATTGATTTCGAAAAAATTGGTTTGAAGGTTGGATTAGAGATTCATCAACAGTTGAATACGAATAAAAAACTGTTTTGCAAATGTAGACCAATAGAGAGTGATGAATATACCGAAAAATTTTCTAGAAGATTAAGAACTGCAAAAAGTGAGCTTGGTGAATTAGATCCAGCTGCATTATTTGAGAAAACAAAATCAAAGAAAATCAGCTATTATGCAAATTCTCAAAGTAGTTGCCTAGTTGAAAAAGATGAAGAGCCTCCTCATGATCTAGATTATGATGCAAAGAAAATTTCATTATTGATTAGCTGTATGCTTGAATCAAAAATTTTTAGCGAGATTCACGTTATGAGAAAGACGGTCATTGATGGGTCTAATACGGCTGGCTTTCAAAGAACCATGCTTGTTTCCCAGGGAGGAAATCTTAATGTGAATGGAAAAAAAATTGGAGTTCAGGCAATTTGCCTTGAGGAGGATGCGGCAAAACTTCTCAAGGATGAACAAGACCAAAGGAATTACAGTCTAGATCGTTTGGGCATACCATTAGTTGAAATTGCTTTAGAACCTGTTACCGCTAAACCTACTGAAGTTAAAGAAATTGCGTTAACGCTTGGAAGATTGTTAAGGGTTACAGGGATGGTAAAAAGAGGGATTGGTTCAATCAGACAGGATGTAAATATTTCAGTTATGAATAGTGGAGTTGTAGAAGTGAAGGGTGTACAGCAGCTAGACCAACTTGAAAAAATAATTGATTATGAAGCTAAAAGGCAATATGGATTAATTCTAATTGCTGAGAAACTCAAAAAACTATCTATTACAATATCAAAGGAAGATGTTTTTGATATTACTGAAGTTTTCAAAGATTGTGAATCAAAAATAATTCAAAATGCATTAAAATTAAAAATAAAAATTAAGGCGATACTGGTAAGAAACTTTTCTGGGATGTTTGGTTTTGAGCCGTATCCTGGAATTAGATTAGGAAAAGAAATTGGACAACTCGTAAGATTTTTTGGCGTTGGAGGAGTTTTTCATTCGGATGAGCTTCCTAATTACGGAATTAATGATTCTGATGTTGATAATGTAAAAAAATATCTTAAATTGGTGGATGGAGATGGTTTTCTAATTATAGCTGGTGAAGATTCAAAGTTAGATTATGCTATAGATTCTATAATAAATAGAATTAAAGATGCAACGCAAGGGGTTCCAGCTGAAACGAGAGGTGCTACACAAGACGGCGAAACCATTTTTCTTAGACCGCGTCCAGGTGCGTCCAGAATGTATCCAGAAACTGACATCCCTTCCATTAGTGTGTTGCCTGAAGAAATAAAACTTGCAAAGGAAAATATTCCAAAATCATGGAATGATTCAATAGCTGAAATTCAACAAAAATATAGCCTAAATTCTCAACTGTCAGAACAGATTTTTGACTCGGAATACTTGGAACTGTTTGAAAAAATTTGTAAAAATAAAAAAAACTCTCCAAATTTTGTTGCTTCAATACTTTGTTCTAGTATAACAAACTTACAAAGGAAAGGATTTGATGCCATCCTATTGAAACCTGAACACGTTATAGAATCATTTGAACTATTAGCATCTGATAAAATACCCAAAGAATCACTAGAAATTATTTTCGAAAGCATCATGTCGGGCAAATCAGAAAATGTTTCAATTGCTATGCAAAGTACAGATGTTTCAAGTATGGGTGAAGATGAGTTAAATGATATTTTAGATAAAATAATTCAAAATAATATGGATCTTGTTAAGGAACGGGGAGAAAACGCATTAGTTACCCTAATGGGAATTGCCATGAAAGAAGTTAGGGGTAAAGCTTCTGGAAAAATGGTTAATGCTCTACTACGAAAAAAAATCTTAGAATTCTAAAATTATATAAAATGCGGGAAGTGGGATTTGAACCCACGAACTCCTAGGAGATAAGGACCTGAACCTTACGCCGTTGACCAGGCTGGGCGACTCCCGCAACAAGAAAGAAAAAACGTAGAATAAGTTTCTTTTTCGTGAGTAAAACACAAAATAGCCGAGTATATCTATTAAATTAATGGAATTTAGTGAGATATATTGCAATGATTGTAAGAAAGTGCTTGCTAGATACAATATAAAATATTACTCAGAAGACATGATTGCCGAGTTAATTCAGACAATCCATGTTGTTCATACTCGTGCTGGACATCATGTAAAAATTCATAAAATAAAATCTGGGAACAGTTAAAATTTAGTGTTAATTAAACGAGTCTTCTAATTCCTTTAACAATTCTTTTTGGTGCTTGCTTAGTTTCTTTGGAATATTAATCACAAATCTTACATATTGATCTCCTCGGCCTCTAAATCCACGTCCTGGCAAGCCTTTTCCTTTAAGTTTGATTATCGCATTTGGTTGACTGCCAGGTTCCACAGTAATTTTACTGAATCCTTCTAGTGTGGGAACTTCCAAATTTTTTCCTAAGCTTGCATCCATCATTGATATCTGGGCATCATAAAAAATGTCTCTGTCATCACGTTTGAATTTCGGATGAGGTTGAACGTTGACCCTTATTATTAGATCGCCACTGATGCCGTCTGGTATTGACTCGCCCTCACCAGTTATTACATAATCGCCGTTGTCTATACCAGCCGGAAGCTCAAACGATATGTGTTTTATGCCTTTCACTTTTCCTAACTTGCATTTTTTACATGGCTTTTCTATCATCATTCCCTGTCCACCACATTTTCTGCATGGCTGAACAGTTACAAAAGTGGAAAACCCCATGTTCCGACTTATCCTTACTTGTCCCTGACCATGACAGTCTGAACATTTTATTTTAGATGTACCGGGAAAACATCCAGAACCATTGCAATCAGGGCAGTCTACATTTTTTTGTAAATCAAGCTCCATTCTTTTCCCATCAAGCACGTCTTCAAGCGAAACAAAAGTTTCATGTAACATATCAGAACCTCTTTGCCTTCCAAAACCGCCAAACCCTTGTTCTCTCCCTCCAAAAAGATTTTCAAAAATAGAATCAAAGCCACCTGTTGTTCTTCTACCTCTTCCTCCAAACAAACCACTAAGAATGTCATCAAAGTTAGCTCCAGCTCCTCTAAAAATATCTTCAGTACTGTATCTTCCATCTACACCGGCATGACCATGTTGATCATAAAGCTGACGTTTTTTTGGATCTGACAAAACTGCATATGCTTCTGAAATTTCCTTGAAATGTTCAGCAGCTTCAGGTGATTTGTTTCTATCCGGATGAAATTTTAAAGCTGATTTTCTATATTGAGACTTGATCTCATTTAGTGCAGCATTTTTTGAAACGCCTAAAACTTCATAATAATCACGTTTTGCGCTCATGCTATAATCAAACAGTTCATTTGTATAAAATAGATAATGTATTCATTTTCAAATAATTTGGGTTTTCGTTTTTATTTAGACTGCTCTTCACTTGGTTCAGATTCTGGTTCTGGCTCAGGCTCTGATTTTTCTTCAGATTTGGTTTCATCTTTCTGCTGGTCTGCCCCTGGTGGAGGAGTGACATTTTTGTATAATTCAGTAGTTATTTCATTTACTATTGCTTTTAGTGCATCTAGTTTTGTTTTAATTTGGTCTACGTCCTGACTTAGAACTTCCTTCAGCTCCTTTATTGCATCTGTAACCTTAATTCCCTGTTCCTGCGATATTTTGTCTTTAAGATCTTGGTTAACCAATTTTTCTGTCGTGTAGATGTAGCTTTCTGCCTCATTTTTGATGTCTACTGTCTCTTTTTTCTTCTTGTCATCTTCTGCGTGCTTTTCTGCATCCCGCTTCATGTTTTCTACATCTTCATCTGATAGTTTTGTAACAGATTCTATTGTAATTTTATTATCCTTTCCAGTTCCAAGATCCTTTGCTGTTACGTTTATGATACCATTAGCATCAATGTCAAATTTTACATTGATTTGTGGGACTCCTCTAGGAGCCGGAGGAACATCAGTCAGGTTAAAACTTCCCAATGAAACATTGTCAGCAACCATTGGTCGTTCTCCCTGAACCACGTTTATTGTAACTGCGGTTTGATTATCAGCAGCTGTTGTGAAAGTCTTGTCTTTGGATGTAGGTATTGTAGTGTTTCTCTCAATAATTGGTTCACGCACACCGCCTAGTGTTTCAATTCCTAATGTCAATGGAGTTACATCTAGTAACACAATGTCACTTTCCACCTCTCCAGCCATAATACCCGCCTGAATGGCAGCACCAAAGGCAACAGCCTCCATTGGATCAATTCCCGATTCTGGGTTTTTTCCAATTGCGTCTCCAACAAATTTTTTTACTATTGGCATTCTAGTGGGCCCACCTACGAGTACAATTTTGGTGATGTCTGAAGTAGATATTTTTGCATCCTCAAATGCTTTGTCAATTGAGGGCTTACATCTTTCAACTAGTGATGTTACAAGACTCTCTAGTTTAGCTCTTGTTAGTTTCACTTCAAGCGCAGTCTTTTCATGAATGTATGGTAAGTTTATTTCTGTTTCCATTACGCCTGAAAGTTGAATCTTTGCCTTTTCACAAGCCTCTCTGAGTCGCTCCATGGCTTTCTTGTCACTTGAAAGATCAACACCCTCTTTTTTTCGAAATTCTTCTTTAACATAGTCCATTATTACTATATCCATATCAGTGCCGCCCAGATGAGTATCACCAGAAGTGCTCATTACTTCAAAAACGCCACCACCCATTTCCATTAATGTGACATCGAGTGTACCACCACCAAAGTCAAATACCAATATCTTCATGTCCAGCGTTGCTTTGTCAAGACCAAAAGCGAGAGAGGCTGCGGTAGGCTCGTTGATAATTCGTATTACCTCAAGCCCAGCGATTGTTCCAGCATCTTTGGTAGCTTGCCTCTGTTCATTATTAAAATAGGCAGGAACTGTAATTACTGCCTTGGTAATCTTATCACCAGTAAATGCTTCAGAATCTTTTTTAATTTTTTGTAAAATAAACGCAGAGATTTGTTGTGGTTTGTATTCTTTACCTTGAATTTTGTAAACATAATTTGTGCCCATCTTTCTCTTTGCTTTAGTAATAGTATTTTCAGGATTTGTTACAGCTTGGTTTACAGCAGGTGTACCAACAAGCATAGCACTACCATCTTTTGGGAATGCAACGACAGACGGAAATGCTTTGCCATGTGCTGTTTGGCCTTCAGCTGAAGGAATTATTGTTGGCTTACCACCTTGAATAATTGCGGCAGCTGAGTTACTTGTTCCAAGATCGATACCAATTATTCTTTCAGCCAAATTTTCACCTATTTTTTAATTAATTTTTTCGAAACACATACTTTCGAGTATTTGAATACCTTGCCACGAATAATATATCCTTTTGCGATCTCTTTTACAATTGTGCCTTCCTCATGATTGTTATCCTCAATCTCTTGTACTACTTCATGCAACTTGGGATCAAGTTTCTTTCCTTCAGCTTCAATAGGTTTTACTTCATAATGATCCAAGATAGATTCCATGTTTTTTATGATACTGTTAAGACTGTCTACGTTTCCTCCCTCTTTTTTATATGCATTTTTTGCACGAATAAAATCTTCATACACAGTTAAGAAATCTAGAATTATTTTGTCTCCTCGTGCATTGATTCGATCAGTTGTCTGTTTTCCCAGATTTTGGTAATCTGCAAGTAAGCGTAAAGATTTTTGTTTTTCTTTTTCTAAAAGCTCATTTAACTCATCTATTTTTTGTTGATAATGCACTGATTGCGATTTTTTAATTTCTATTTTACTGTCGGTGTTATTGTCAAAACTGCTATCGTTCTGTTCTACATTTTCTTGAGATTCAATTAATGAACTATCATCTTTTTCGCCTTCAGACATCAATCTTTCTAATTTTTTAGATAATTTTATCTTTATGACTGGATTTCACATAGAGGGTTTGCTTTTATCACAAAAACATCCTCAGCTTTTTGACTTTCTTTTATTTCGTTATAATCAGAACTAGAACAACATACCACTATTGTTGTTTTGTCATTATGAAACAAGTCTACTGAACCAGTTGATGTTTCTACATCACCAATATAATCACGCAGCTTAGAGGTAATAATATTTAACATTTCAATCTTATCTCCTCTCATCTCATTTATATCCAATGTCCAAGCCAATACAATTTTTGTCTTACTAGCTTTTAGCTCATTTTTTTTCAAAGTTATTCTAACGGTATCAATTAATCTCTTGATATACCCATTAATTCCTCTAATGCTTCCATTAATAAGATACATCAAAGTTTGTGCGCTTTCAAATGAGGCAGCAAGCATATGCAGGTCATAAAGGCCAGTTGTCATATCGTCAAGGTAAATATTTTTAAAATCATTAAATAATGTGGTACGTTTTGTATCATTTTTTACAAATTTACAAACCTCTAAAATGCTACACAAACTAGAAAATCTTTGTATAGTGTTAATGGCATGTAAATACTCTGCCGAAGAAATATCCACAAATTTTTTTTCTTTTTTATCAATTTTTAAAAGTGATAAAAGATTTTTTTCATCAGGTTTTTTTAGCGAACCAATTGCCTCAGGTATTTTGTTTAAATCGTGTATTGGAAAATAAAAGTAAGAAATTAATTTTCCAGCCTCAAACCCAGTAATATGTTTTAAAAGTGAGATATTTTCGTTATTTCCATTAAATCCAGTTGGAAGGCAATTAATGACTGAGCTGCCTTTCTTCAATTCTGCTACTGCATCTTTGAACTTGGAATTTACTTCTGCTTTTAAATCATGGCCAGTTTTCCTTATTCGTGGTGTAAAGAAAAGATATTGAGCTTTTGAAATTGCAATATTACTTGGTTCCATAGAAAGTAGAGGTTCATCTTCTCTAAGCGATGTCACATTTGAATAGGTTTTTGCAATTTCAGGTGTTAACAATATTGCAGATGCTTTTGCTTCATCGATTATCCGTACGTCTGCGCCATTAATAGCCATCTGGCTAGCAAGATAGTATCCTTCCGTACTTAGTCCAAAAAATACAACTTTTTCTTTCATAATATATACATCTTAGATATCTAGGCTAAGAAATACTTATTGCGGTTTGGAATTAAATTAAAATACTTGAAGATTTGGTTTGATGTTTTAACTCCAAAACAGATTCTTTTTTTTGAATCCATGATCAAACGCATTAAAAGAAATCATACTGTGTTATGTACTTCACGCGATTATGACCAAGTAACACAATTAGCAAAAATAAGAAATCTTAAGTTGGTAATAGTAGGAAAGCATGGAGGATCCAAAAGGCATGATAAGCTAAATGCTAGTCTACGTAGGGCAAAATTACTATCTACAAGAATAAAGGGATTTTCACCTGATATCACGATAAGCTTCTGTTCACCTGAAGCAGCAAGAGTTTCCTATGGATTAAACATTGATCACATATGTTTTTCTGATTCACCACATGCCAATGCTGTTATGCGGCTTGTTATACCTCTAGTTCAAAAACTGTTGATCCCATGGATTATTCCAAAAAAGGAATTCACAAAATTTGGAATTAATAGCAAAGACATTATAAGTTACAGAGCAATTGATGCTGCAATAATAGCGAAACGAAAGGTTTCAAAAAATAGTAAAAAACTAGTTAAAAAAAGTAAAAGAAAAGTGATTCTGGTTAGGGTTGAAGAGGAATATGCTTCTTATTCAACAAAAAAAAGACCTGCAATTCCCATAATCAAAGAAATCATAAAAAATTTTAGTGATCAAGAAATCATTGTAATGGGACGGTATACTTCTCAAGTAAGACACTTAGATCAAACTTTTGGCAAGAAAATCAGAGTGTTTAACAAAATTGTTGATAGTAAAATATTGTTAGAAAATGCTGACGTTTTCGTTGGATCTGGCGGAACAATGACCGCCGAATCTGCACTGCTTGGTATTCCTACAATTTCATACAATGCTGTTCCAAATATTATAGAAGCCTATCTTGTCAGGAAAAAATTGGTGATAAGAGAAACAAATCCTAAACAGGTAGTAATATCAATCAGGAAGATTCTTGGATCCTCCAATTTAGAAATAAAAAAGAAATCTAAAAAGATGCTAAATTCTATGGAAGATCCTTATCCCATTCTTGTAAAAACAATGAAATCTGTATTAAAGTAATATTATAAGGGGAAAGTGAAAAAATGTACTGAAGCCCGGTAGTGTAGTGGCAAGCATAGGGGCCCTTGGAGCCTTTGACCTCGGTTCGAGTCCGGGCCGGGCTATTATTTTTTTAAAAATCCATTTTAGTTAACAATTTTGTTGCGATAACAAAAAGAATAGATGCCAATACTATCAAAACTACCATTTCTAAAATAACAAACTCTGTAATTGTACCAAAAATTCCAGCCCTAATTATGTCAACAAGGTATGTTAATGGATTAAGATAAAATATAGTCGCAAGAGGTTGTGGAGAACCAGCAGCAGGATAAAATGCTGTACTTACAAACGCAAAGAAAATAAAAACTGTGTTAATAATTACATTAAATCCCTCACTTGAACGCAGTTTCGCGGAGATGATTGAAGCAATGGAACCAAATAATATTGCGCCAACTATTGAGCTGAAAACTATGAGTGGAATTGTGACTAGGCTAAATTCTGCTGATTGAAAAAATACTGGATAGCCAACTGCCGCAATTAACGCCGCACTGACTAGACCGACTATTGCAATAGTGGTAATATTGCTAAGAATATAGTTTGATCTTGTAAATGGACCTGACATTATTTGTTCAAACATTCCATGCCGTCTATCATTCCAAATTATAATTCCAGAAATGAGAGTGCTGTTCATAATGTTAAAACCGATCATCCCAGAAGCTAAGAATGCTGGGTAGCTTAGATTCTTGGTTCCAAAAGATACTTCATCTATCAGTGAAGTGTACGCAAAACCGGCTACAAAAATCCAAATCAAGGGAAAAATCACCTGCCAGATTAAAAAACCTGGATTTACTGAGATGGTAATATTTCTATTAACTAATCTGATTATCGGATGCATTAGAATCACTTACAACTTTAAGAAATATTTCTTCAAGATTTGTTGGTATTGCAGACAAATCATCTATAGCTATATTGTTTTGATTTAAAATTTTTAGAATGTTCATTAAAACAAGTTCAGAATCAGCAGAATGTATTATGATTGTAGCTCCTGTATTAAATTCAATTTTACAGTCCTGAATGTTTTCTAAAAGACTTCCTAATGTTTCAGTGTTAGATGAAACATGAATTTTGATTGTTTTTTCATGCCCAAATCTTTTTTTAAGTTCATTTGGTGAGTCAACAGTAATTATTTTGCCTTTGTTAATAATTGCAATATTATCACAGAAATATTCTGCCTCGGTCAGCACATGTGTGGTGTAAAATATTGTTAGGTTTTTTTCCTTTACTTTATTTTTTAAAAAATCTAATAATTGCCTTCTAGCAGTTGGATCCAGTCCGACAGTAGGTTCATCTAAGAACAACAAATCCATATCGTGCATGAACTCACGGGCAACCTGAACTCGTCTTCTCTGACCGATAGAAAGATCCTCATTTTTTTTCTTTCTAATTTCAACTAGATTAAAGGTGGTAAGAAGTTCTTCTGTTTTATCCATTCTAGTTTTTTTGTCAAGGTTCCACATCATCCCATATTTTTCAAGTGATTTTTCTACTGAGAGTGTGGGTTCGTAACTTGGTTGTTGTAAAACCACGCCAATTTTTTTTCTTATTCGCAATGGTTCCTTTGCAGAATCAATTTCTAGAACTGAAATTTTGCCACTAGTTGGCTGGATCAATGTGGTTAACAGTTTAATCACGGTTGATTTTCCTGCTCCATTTGGTCCTAGAAAACCAAAAATTTGTCCCTCATCGACATCAAGATCTATACCATCTACTGCGTTTATTCCATCATACGATTTGAAGAGCGATCGGGCAAAAACAGATTTCATGTTTCTTGAAATCCTAGACTCCTTAAATGTTAATAAGAGCTAAAAAGAAGAAATTGAAGGGAGCAACTTGTCAGAGTTTGAAGAATTATTAGAAAAAATTCAGGAACAAAAACCTGAATTAACTAAGCAAGATATTGAAGATAGGATTAAACAAAAAAAGGAAAAGATAGGTACAGGTTATTTGACAGATCAGGGAGCTCTTTTTCTTATTGCGTCAGATCTAGGAATATCATTAAAGCAGACTTTGAAAGTTGAAATGAACCTAAAGGATCTTTACGTAGGCGCTAAGGATGTATCAGTTGAAAGTAGGGTGCTGAACATTTCACCTGTAAAGCAGTTTTCTAGAAAAGATGGCTCTCCTTTCCTACTTAGAACCATGACGGTTTATGATAATGATTCTGCTGTAAGTGTTAAGCTTTGGGATGAAAAAGCTAACCTGGCAGGGATTGAAGATCTGAAACCTGGTGATTTGATAAAAATAATCAAGGCTTATGTTAAATCGGATCTTAATGGCAGTCCAACGATAAATGTTGGTTCGGGATCTAATATCGAGTCAACCAATAAAGAAAGTGAGATTTGCCCAATTGATGATCTAACTATTGACGCCAGTGAGATTAAGGAAAATCAAAATAATCTGGTTGTTTCAGGTAAAATAGATGGCGGTATAACTACACTAGAATTTACGAACCGGCGTGGCGAACCAGGAAAGGGACTTAGAATGAGATTGAAAGGGAATGATGGTACTACAAAAGGAGTGGTGATATGGGGAAAAGATGAATCGTTCTTACCGAAAGTTATTTCCCAGAATGCAAAAGTTAGGCTCTTGGGTGTTAGAACAAAGGTAGGAAACCAAGGTCTTGAGATTCATGGAAATGAGGCAACACTGATTGAAATTGAAGGGGGAAAAGAGTTAGAACCTGTTATTGTACGTATTGCTACAAAAAGAAATGAAGGAGAAAAAACGGTTGCCATAGGTATAGACATTAAGAAAAACATGGTATACGTGTCAGATTCTTCAAAGATGCTAGATTCGGTTAGTACAGGAGATGTTATAGAATGTATGCCTTCAAAAGTTTTTGGTAGTTCTATAACAATAAACCATGATTCGTTTCTAAGAAAAATTGATGATGATAAAAGCATACCACCATTATCCAGTCTGAGAACAAAAATTTCCGAGGTTAAATCTGGAAATGATTACTGTGTTGAGGCCATAATTTTGAAAGAGCCAGAAAGGCGAGAAGTTCAAACAAAAACTGGAGAAACAATTTTGTTATCTGAAATGTTTGTTGAAGATGACAGTGGTCAGATTTGGATTAAGGGGTGGAGAAACCAAGCTGTTCTTTTAGATGGGCTTTCTGTGGGCGAGATAATTTCTGTGACTGCAGTTAACGCAAAAGCTGGACTTGAAGGAAGAACAGAATTGTTTTTAACTCCATTTTCAGCTATTGTAAAAAAGAACTAGTCCCAAAAACCTCTTGTCATTACATACTGTCTTTCAGCTTCGTAAATTTGTTTATACATAAGCTCTTGATCAGTCATATTTCGTAAAATTCTTGCGCCAGTGTCAGCACCAACTCCATAACCTGATAAGACAATTATAGCATTCTTGCCAAAAGTTTCAATCAATGAGGCAACTTTCCAGGCTCGTTTAAATCTGTGATTTTCTTCGGCAGAAAGTTTTTTGCCACTGTATTTTTTCTGAATGATTTTAATCAAATCATAATCTGAATAAAATGTGGTTGTAATTTGCCTGCTTTTACAGTATTTACAATGAAGGTTTTTCTTTACTTCTTTTGTAATAACAGCTAGTTGCCATTTGCCACAACGAGCACAAATTAGACGATGTTTCGCTTTCAACAATCGCTTTTTTACTAAATCGAGAATTGCCTTATCAACATTTGCTGGAGATGCATAATATTTTGTAGTGTGATCTAAGAGTGGTTCTGCTAATTTTGAAAACTTGTTAACATCAACCCATTCAATCTGGATTTCTTTATTTCTAACTCTGTTTAAAATGATTTCAGTGCCTTTTAGATCAAACTTGTCATGAAATAACTCTCTTAGCGCTTCTCCAACAACTGGCGTGTTTTTATACCGCTCATAAATAAAATGACCAGATTTTCTATCATAAATAGCTCCACGGCCTACCATTCCAAATTTTTTGGCAACGCACCATGTTCTCCAATTAACATTATGCGTTCCAATCAAAGATGCAGATACAACACTTACCAGATCAAATTTCTCCATTAAAGTTTCAACAAAGATCTTCTTGCTAATTCTTGCGTTGGACTCCAAAACAATTCTGTAGGCATCTGATCTTGATTGAATAACATATCCAAGAGTAGATTCTAGTAGTGAAGAAAGTATAGTTGCCAAAGTTGAATTAATTTTTGTACCAAAACATGCATGGATAACAATATTACGATCTGTTCTTACAGATTCAATTACAATAGTTTTCTCATCAGGTATAATGTTAAAATCTAGTTCCAAAATAATTTTATTAATCATTGATAACGAACCACGCTTTACTTTATTTCTGAATAGTCCAACTTTTTGTGCAGTATCATAATCGACTGGAATATTTTCGCCCTCCCAGTAAGGTACCTTGTTTTTTTGACCACTAATTGGTTCAACATTTATTTGCAAAGATTTTTCATCAATGTTTAGTATTCTCCACTGCATTCCACGAAGAACAAAGATGTTTCCTGCTTCACCATGATCGCCTACAAACCTTTGATCTAAGGATCCTATGATTTTCTTTCCAACTGAATCAAATACCTTAAATTTTAAAATGTCTGGAATTGTTGAAAGGTTCTCAAAATAATATCTAAATGCTTTTCTTTTCTTCCAAAATTTCATTTTTTTCTTGTCAAAATACAAAATATAGATCTGGTCTAAAATTTCTAGAACATTACAAAATTCATCTAATGTTAAATTTCTAAATGGATATGCCTGTTTAATTATTTTATACGCAAAATCAACAGATATTTCTCCCATCTGTAGTGATAGACCTACTAGATGGTGAGCCAAAACATCTAGAGATTCGTTATGAATTTTTTGTTCTTCAATAGAACTATTTTTTATTCTATCAAGAATTGCTTTTGTTTCAAATTCATCATCAGGACTATTTGTGATGATTAGCCCTCTTGCAGAAGAATTTCTAAAATGTCTACTTCTGCCTATTCGTTGCATTAATTTTGATACTTGGCGTGGTGAACCATAATGAATTACAAGTTCCACCGAACCAATATCTAATCCTAATTCAAGAGATGATGTGCATACAACTATACCACTTGCCCCACTTCGAAGTATACTCTCTGTTTCTTCTCTAACTTGTTTTGATAATGAGCCATGGTGTAACTCTATATTCATCAAAGTCTTTTCCCTTAGGATTGAAGCTAAAAATTCAGATTCACCTCTAGTGTTAGTAAACAAAAGAACTGGAGAATTTATGTCTGATTTTTCAATATATTCAATAATTGAATCTGCCACTTCAGAAATTGAGCCTTTCACAAATTTTACTTCAACATCATATTTCCTAATTGATTTATCTTGAATTATCTTACATGGTTTCTTTGTTCCAGCAAGAAAGTGCGCAGCATCCTCAATATTTCCAACAGTGGCTGATAAGCCAGTTCGTATGATTTTCTGATTTGAGTTAAGTTGTAGCCTTTCTAGGCTTATTGATAGTTGAGAACCTCTTTCACTTGACAAAAGCTCATGCACTTCATCAATTATGACTCGCTCCAGTTCAGAAAGTGCCGTTAACATTTTCTGTTGGGTAAGAAGAATAACAAGCGTTTCTGGTGTTGTAATTAATACATCAGGCGGTGAGTCTGAAATTTTTTTTCTAAGTGATTGGGGTGTATCACCATGTCTAACTTGAATTGTTAGATCTTCTTGTTCAGCATATTTGGTTATTCTTCGAAAAATATCTCGGTTAAGTGATCTTAATGGTGTAACGTAAAGCACCTTGATCTTTCCCTGCTTTTTTGTTTCTTTTATCTGTGAGAAAATAGGAATTACAATACATTCTGTTTTACCAGAACCAGTTGGTGCTATAACCAACGAATCAATTTTTTTTGACAAATTATT
>JACAST010000071.1 GCA_013390765.1 Marine Group I thaumarchaeote
AATACTTCACCAAAATCATAGATCAATTTCCTAATATAGGTACCTGCCTCGCAAAGTACACGGATTAAAATCAAGTTTTCTTTCTGTTCAAGCAACTCCAGCTCAAAAATTTTACGAACTCGTGTCTGTCTTAAGACAGATGAACGCTGAGGTGGTTTTTGATAAATGTCTCCACAGAATTCATTTAAGATATTTTCAAGTTTTTCTTTAGATGGCAGTGAATGTAGTCTGCCCAATGCATGATACTCTTTTGGACCAAGTAATAAAACACCCAAAACCTTTGTGCCCTCACCAAGACCCAATGGAAGTACACCAGTAACCTGTGGATCCAAAGTACCGCTATGTCCAGCCTTTGAAATTTCAAGAATGCGTTTAGTCCACGCAACAACTTCGTGACTGGTTGGACCAGCTGGCTTATCCAGCAGTATTAAACCGTAGTTTAGCAGCTGTTCAACTGTACGCTTGTTATAGTATGTACCATATTGATTGTCGGTAATATCTTCGTCGATGGTAATTAGACCCTCAAGTTGTTTTAGCGTCAAAAATATTTCCTCACAGTTGATTTTGCAACTTCAAGAACTTGTTCTACATTAAGGTCATCGGTTTCGATGATCTTATCAAATACAGATAGATCTTCACCAAACTCAAATCCGTATAATGTTTTGTAAATTATTTTATTTTCACTATATCGTTTTTGTACAATTTCTAAAGCGTCGGTTCCTGATAAATTGTCCCTAGTAGTCATTCTTTGAGCACTATTTTCTTTAGAACCAGCAAGCCAAATCTTAACTCCGCCTTCAACAAGCCATGGAAGTGTATAACTGGTTATGACAACATCTCCTTTAGAAAAAAGTTTTTTGAGTTTATCATCTACCTTTTTGTCAAATTCAGAATTTTTTTGGCGCTGGCTAAGAAAATTCATTCCTTCTTGTGTATCCCACCAATCATCCCCCCTTGTCTCAAATCCTTCCTCTTCAGCTAATTCTTTTAGGATGTCCCCTCCACTCAGATATACAAGGTCAAATTCTTTTGCAAGACCTTTAGCAATGGTTGTTTTTCCTATTGCCGGTGGTCCAGAAATAATTATAGATTTTATCAACACTATTCATTCATAGAAGTCTTGGTTAGTTTCATTATCATTCCACTAAACGCAATGGCAGTAAGAAAATACCAAGCCCACAGAAAGATCTCATTTTCATTATTACAGAATGGTCCAATACCTGCAGCTGCATCTAGGGCCATTTTTTCAGCTGTACAAGTGAGTTGGAAGAAATCACCAGGTATTACATTTAGAGGAATTGGAGAAATGGCTACAGTGTATGAAAAAAACGTAGGCATTAGAAAGTAAAAAATCAACAGTAGTGGAATTATGGTGATCATCATTGGACGCATGTTCATCGTCATCATTTCCATACTCATTTTGTTCATGTAAGTGGATTTTTTGCTTAGCTCCGCTATTTTTGCTTCATCTTTTGCCTTAAAGGCTGCCATTCTTGCTTTTTGATAAGTTTTGGTCTCTTTCATTATTCTTTTGAGTTTTACTGAATCAACTAGTTTTTTTCTAACTCCAGCATTGAATAGATTTAACAATAGAGAGAAGCCAATAACTGCAAACGCTGAGGGTAACATGCCTTTTACTAGCGGATCAGCGCTTCCAAGTGGACCCTCTCCTCGTATTCCAAAAAGATCTCCTTGTAAGAATACAAGATCCAAGAAATTCAGGATAAAGTTAAACTCAATCATAGTCCTATAGCACCTAATACAGCAACAGCTACTTCATCAACCTTTCCCTCATGATTGAAGACTACCTTCATCGGAGAACCTGAAAGAACAGAACAACTAGAAAGCATTGCGTCTTGAACAGCAAGTTCTTTTTTAATATCTTCAATAGAAATTGGATCTCTGGTTCTAGTTTTATCCTTCATTCTTCTATTGTGTATCTCATCAGGACTAGCAGTAATTGCTATGAAATTGGTAGGTTGTATGATTTGTATTACATAGTTCGGAAGACCAGGATAGAAACCTGATTTTGTAGATATGAAAGCATGTGTGTCGATTAAAACTACATCGTCTTCCATCTTTGATATCTTTTCTGCAGCCATTTTTTGAAGGTCTTGTTGTTTTTCTATTGGTAATGTTCTTAATTCGTCTCTATCTTTAACTCCGTTTTTCATTGCCTCCTCAAGCATTACTGTCCCAAAACTGTGTACACTAACAGTCTTGCTATGTTGTATGATTAGTTCCACAAGTTTTGTAACAAGAGATGTTTTACCAACTCCAGGAATTCCAACTATTACAACTTTTTTGTTATCTACCAAGCCAAGCACCTAGTCTGGGCATTACTGTTTCAACTTTTTCTCTTACAAGCTGGTTATAATAGTTAATCAAAATGTCCACAGTCAACAAAATACCTATGCCAGAACCAAATACTCCCAAAATATCAGAAACGCCAGCTATTAGACCTAATATTACAGAGCCAAGAATGGTAACGGATGGAATATACTTGTTTAGAAGCATCTCTACTGGTTTGTTCGATCTCCTAAATCCAGGAATTACGACATCAGCGTCCAAAAGGTTTTGTGCAGCCTTTTTGGATGAAAGACCACCTAATTCCACCCATAATTTTCCAAATACAACTACAATACCAATCATGAATAAGACATACAATACTCCTCTCATAGGATCCAAAGCTAAAAGATCTAATCCTCTGGGTGGCGTCATGTAGTAAATAATTCCTCCTATGGGTGTTGACGGACTAGTAGGATCAAATTGTGCAAGTATATTAAAAAATGGACTAGCATTCCTTGGATTAACTTGTGACCAAAGCATCTGACCCATAAATACCGCATTTGCTGTAAGAGCTGATGCTAAAATTACAGGTATGTTCGATACATACATTAATTTGATTGGATAAGTTGCCGCAAATCCTCTATATTTTGTTGAGACGATTGGAATCTCAACTTTCATTCCTTGAGTATATACAAGTATCAATAGGACTCCAACTGTAAGCAAAAGTCCAAATATACTAGGCAGCTGATTTGACCTGAAGAA
>JACAST010000051.1 GCA_013390765.1 Marine Group I thaumarchaeote
CTTTCTTTCTCAGGTTGCATAGTATCACTTTGTTATTTTTTTGGATTATTTTGAAGTTGTTTTTGTATTTGTTTTATTTCAATTTCTACTGTTTCAAGCGGGTTTTCTACTATGTTTCTTTTTATTGAGAACATTTTTGGCTTATCAAAATCATTGCTACAGTCTGGACATGCATAAACTAATGTTCGATATTCATTAGGTGCCTTTGGATTTGATAATCGTGGGTAGTAAACTAGCCTAGAACCACAATCAACACAGTATCGATTCGCTCTTTTAGTTCTGGCCATTGTAGACCTCCTGCATTATTACTAATATGCGATCAACTATTAGATCGTTACAGTCTAATTCCATACACCATTTAGTTCTAATCGATCAATATTTCTAAATTCGAATTTAGAAATATAGGCGCCGCCCGTCAGACTTGAACTGACGACCAACGGATTAACAGTCCGACGCTCTACCACGCTGAGCTAGGGCGGCACAAATTTTTACCTAGTCAAAAGCGATTTAATCCTTATGATCAACATAAGAAATGATATATTGTATTCTTTAACGTCGTTGTAGTTGATAAGATTCTACACCCACGTCTCATATCCTAGTCTTTAGATGATTTGTCAGGATTATCCAGATGGTTAGTAATTTCCTTAAGCAGATGTTCTTTATGTTCAGTAATCTGTTGATGAATTTCATAAAGCAGTTCGTGATGTAATCTTTGATTGTATTTTTTATAATATTCATTGGAGTATTCTTGTTCTTTAGATCCAATTATCCACCCTAAAATAAAATCAGTTTCATTTTTAGGATGCCACGATGCCATTATCATTGGATAATAAACTTCAAGGAAACCTTTCAAATCTGCCTTAATACCCTTAAGGTCGTTTTTCACATATTCAAGAAATTCTCTACTGGACATACTTCATCTTTCGTAATATTCAACCGGATAATCAAACTGTTTGTTATAATCAACGGCATTCCAAAACTTTTCGTCGTCAATGTCTTTCCCTTCAGATAACCAAACGTTTAGAATTTTTTGCATGAATAGTTTTGTCGTATCGTCTATTTCCGGTCTTTTACCTGTACGCTTTTCTATTTGATCCCGATTTTCTCTAAAGATCTTTAGAAGTTTTTTAAGCTCTTTACCATTTCTAATGGATTGTTTTTCTTTAAATTCAACGATTTTCCTCTCTTTAGATTTTCCAAATAATCGCATGGCAGAATTGAGGTATTTTGTACCTTTAAGTATAATCTCTCAATAATGATCCAAATCTATCATATCGTTTGGCGTTTTATTTTTTTCTCGACTTTTCTTGCCAATTAAGAAAATAATCGTACCAGCAACAAAAAATCCACAGCTTAGACAAGCAATTAATTCTATCATTCTATTGTATTATTCTTCGATTCCTTTTGATTTAGAATACCTGTAAATCCCATCTAGAAATACACGGTGATCTTTATTCTTCACTTTGGTTTTTAATTGAATATTTGCAGCTGTTTGTGAAACATCTGTCAGAACAGGTCCTGTTATTATGACATCATCTCCTTTTACAACAACCTTTGTGTTCCCTTTTATTATAGAAATTCTTGGTGCTCTTTCTCCTTGAAAATTTTTAATCAAAACTTTTTTAGCTTCTACTTTAACGGTGACAGGAAAATGGGAATAAACAATTTTCATTTTTATCGTAAATCCATCTACAACACCTATACAAAGTGTCTGGATTAATGATTTAGCTGTATTAAGTATGGCTTGATGTTTTTTTCGTTCACCTGTTTTCCTAAGAAGTATTTTGTTATCATTTATTTGAATAAGAACAGGAATTTTCTTGAAATTTTTATACACTTTACCCAATGGTCCTTGGACCTGCAACATACTGCCCTTTAAATTAACTTTAACATCTTTAGGTATTTGAATTTCAGTTGTGGATTTTTCTATTTGTTTAGTAGACATATCCTATCAAAAATCCTCCAATACCTTTATTCGCTGCTTCTTTATGTGACATCACACCCTGATTTGTGGTTACAAGTAACATTCCTCTGTTGTATGCTGGAAGAAATTGTTGTTCCCAAATGTTGTATTCGTCTTTTTTTACTTTAAATCTCGGTGTAATTGTTCCACACTTAGTAATTTTTGCTGAAAGTTGGATCTTAAATTTTCCACCTCGATTATCGTCAATATGTTCAAATTCTACAATATACCCTTCGTTTTTTAGCGTTTTGAGTACTTCCAACCCAAGCTTTGAAGTTGGTACAACAATACAACTATTTTTTCTTCGATCTTCTGTATTAAATAATGTTGTAAACAGATTTGCTAGAATATTAGTTGTTGGCATATTTCATCTATCCATTTTTTTTAAATCCTAAAGAAACTGCTACCTCTCTAAAACAACGTCTACATAAGGATAGTTTATACTTTTGAATAACTGCTGTATAGTCACCACATCTTTTACACCACCTAGAACCTCTTCCAAATTTATGTTCAAGTCTTGGCGTATAACCGGTTCCACGGTCTCCATATGATCTATCTTTAGGCATTATACAATTTGCACCCCAAATTCTTCAGTTAAAAATTTAATTGCATCATTTTTTCTTATTCTATGATTTTTGCCAACCTTTGTTTTACGTCTACTTCTAAGTTTAATATTAAATCCAGGTCTTGCTAATGATACTGATACTTCTAAACCTAGGATGCCTATATTAGGATCATATTTTATTTCAGGAATGTCAATGTATTCTTTTATTCCAAATGATAAATTTCCTTCGTTATCAATTGATCTTTCCATGATTTGATTATCTTTTGCTGCTAACAGTCTTTTTAATAATTCTGTTGCATCATTACCTCTAACAGTTACAGCAATACCAATAGGTTCTCCCTTCCTAACACCCCAATCTCTTTGTGCTTTTTTTGCGTTTCGCGCATTTGGTTTTTTTCCAGTAATTTGTTCTAAAGCTTTTTTTCCTATTTCAATTGGCTCACCAGACTTTCCAACCCCCATGTTTAAGACTACCTTAGCAAGCGAAATTTTTTTCATTAAATTTTGAGTTTGTTGAGACATATTATCACATAATTTGTATTACTGGTTTTTCTTTTCCAACAACCATAGTAATATTTGCAGGAATTTCAATCGTTTTATCATCAATGATAAGGCTGATTCTTTTCGGCAATGTGAATGTACCTTGTTTAATTTCATTAATAAGCCCAATACGTCCAGCGTTTGTTCCCCTTGTTACAATTACTCGAGAATTTTTTTCAAGCTTAATCACATCCAAAATTTTTTGTTCAGGAATTTGTAATAGACATGTATCGTTAACATTTGCATTTATATCAGTAATTATTGTTCTTCCATCATGAAAGCCTAGCTGTGTTTTTCCGCCTTTGATAGTTGTTTTACTTTTTACTTTAACAAGTTTTTTAGATTTTTCAGCAGCATTAATTTTTATTGGTTTAAGTAGATGTCCATTATAAGGAACTAATCTATACACATCTGTGATTCCTTCCAATTCTACTACATCCATTAAACCAATCGAATGGTGAAGAGATTTTTGTATAATACCATCAACTTTTATTTTACCACCATATATTGAAGATTTAGCCTCTCTTAGTGTTTTTACTTTTTTTAATGTATCACGCAATAAAACTGCAGTAGGTATTGAATTATTTTTTGGATGCGACCCGGGTCTAACTGTAATAACAAATCTTTTTTCTTTTCTATTTATTCCCCAAAACATAGGGGCCATTTGCCGCTTTAGTTTTTTGCTACCTGCTATTGAACCCATTATTTTTTTTCACTCTTTTTGTTATCATTTTTCTTTTTATCTGCTGATTTAACTTCATTTTTCTTTTTATCTGCTGGTTTAACTTCATTTTTCTTTTTATCTGCTGGTTTAACTTCATTTTTCTTTTTATCTGCTGGTTTAACTTCATTTTTCTTTTTATCTGCTGATTTAACTTCACTTTTCTTTTTAGCATTTTCTTTCATAGATTTAATTTTTGATTTTGGCATTTTTTCTAATATTTTAAGACGCCATTTATCATCGGTATTTAATGATGTGATAATCATATTTGTAGAATGAATATAAACATCAATTTTTTCACCTTTTAATTTTTCTTTTTTATTTCCTTCTATAGCAACACCACTAGTTTCAGTTGAGATTTTAGTGACTTTACCAGTAAGACCTTTGTATTCTCCACGCATTACTTTGACTGTATCATCAGTCATGATCCGAATACTACGCCGTGAATATTTTTTACGGAGATCTTTTGATAATGACGCACAAATTTGTTTATTTAAAATTTGGTTCATAGCTCGATGGGTATGCTGATTTTTATTTTTAGCTAGTTTCATCTAGACCACCATTGATGCCAGATTAGCTATTCTTGGCCATTTTTCAGATGCTTCAACAGCTACCGGTCCTTTAATGTCAGTTCCTTTAAGTTCACCCTCAGGTGTAATTATGACAGCTGCATTATCTTCGAATGATACTCTTACTCCATTTAATCTCCTGATTGCGTATTTTTGTCTGATAATAACTGCACCATGTACTTGCTTTCTTAACTCAGCCGGTCCTTTTTTTACAACTACATTACAAAAGTCACCTACCGCAGCAGCTGGTAATCTTGATAACCTTGTGTGGTACTTGTGAACGTTAATAATTTCTAGTATTTTAGCCCCAGAATTATCAGCACATACAATCTGAGCGCCCACTGGAAGAACTCTGGTTACACGTGGTCGAAATTCTACAACTCCCTTGGAAGCTTTTCCACGACTTCTTCCTTGTGACATTATGATTTGACCTCAACAATAACAAAGGAAACTGATTTTGAGATTGGTCGACATTCAGCAGCTACAACGTAATCTCCTTTCTGTACATTCAAGTTGGAAGGAATATGAGCATGAATCGTATTTTTACTTCGTCCAAATCTTTTAAATTTCTTGAAATGAACCATTGATTCCTTTTGAATAACAACAGTTCCTTTTGCTTTTGCATTGATAACAATCCCTTCAAATAGCTTACCACGTATTGTCAAAGAACCATTAAATGGATTATTGTTTTCATTTTTTATTGGTTTTTTCTTTGGTTCCATTACCGGTAATCCGATATCTCTTGTCATA
>JACAST010000080.1 GCA_013390765.1 Marine Group I thaumarchaeote
TACTGGAAGAAAAAATAGAAAAGGAATACCTGAGATTATTTTGGGTGAAAGAAAACAGCTTTTAGATTTAAAAAAAATAATTAAAAAAACTTTATCAAAAAACAACGAAGTACTTGTTTCTAGGATCAAAAAAAAAGATTATTCCAAAATTTTAGAATTTTCTAAAAAAAACAAATACAAAATCAAAAAAGGAAAAAATACCACTGCACTTCTGATTTACAAAAAAAATATCAAAAAAACTGGTGGTAAAGTTGGAATAATTGCTGCTGGAACATCAGATATTGGTGTGGGAGAAGAGGCTAGACTTGTGTGCGAATCTATGAACTGTGATTGTCTTTGCAGCTATGATGTTGGAATCGCAGGACTGCATAGAATTTTCCCTGTTCTTAAACAATTCGTTGAATCAGAAGTTGGTGCTATAATTGTGGTTGCTGGTATGGAAGGCGCACTAGCCTCCATCGTATCATCTATAGCTGATGTTCCTGTAATAGGGGTACCAACTTCAATTGGATATGGATATGGTGAGAAGGGAGTTGCTGCGCTTGCTTCTATGTTGCAAAGCTGTTCCCTCGGTCTTACTGTAGTCAATATAGACAATGGTGTTGGGGCAGGTGCTGCAGCTGCAAATATAGCAAACAGAATAAAAACTAAATCTACACGTTAATTATTCCCAAGTTTGCAAGTTCGCTGCCAATACCAAATCCAATTAATGCAACACCAGTTCCAAGACCAGCCATTTCCAAACCACCCTTCACTATACCAGTTTCGGCCATTCGTGATTTTATGGCACCGACAATAAATGAAGCCGTTACGCTAATTCCTACTGCCATTAGAAGTGCACTATAACCACTGCCAAAAAAGAACGGAATTATAGGAAGCATACCGCCAACCAAAAAAGAAACAAACATTATCAATGCGCTTTTTAGTGGACTTCCAACAACATCTACATTCAATCTTAGTTCTTCATTAAGCATTGTATCTAGCCAGACCTTTTTATCAGAAGTGATTTTATTTACAATCATCTCAAGATCTTTGCCTGAAAACCCTTTTGCTTTGTAAATATCCTCAATCTCTTGACGTTCAACATCAGCTTTATTTTCTATCTCCCACTTCTCCCTGGCTATTTCCGATTCTAACAACTGTCTGTGAGATTTTACAGCAAGATAATTTTGTACAGCCATAGCCTTTGCACCAGTAAACATTCCCACTAATGCCGCCAAAATTATAATATCAGAGGAAACGTTCGCACCACCAACACCAGCTGCAATCCCAAGCGAGGTGTTTATTCCATCTCCAAACCCAAAAACAAAATCCCTAATTACACTGGATTCACCGATATGTGGTTCAGCATGTCTAGGCTCAGTAATATCCTTCATTTTATTTTAAAGACACCATCGATAATTGAATTTTTGATAAATATTAGATATCTTGTCGCAAAAATTTTATACTATCGACAAGGTCAAGCTTACATTGGCTGGTAAAAGAATAGTACTTACAGCAGATCGTAGTTTAATGACTAATTACAGGGGTAATTTTCTTTATGGTTTCATAGCATGTGGTCCTTATGAGGTTCTTCCAGAATGGGTTTTTGATAAAGTCTTTTGTCCTCCAGTTGAAACTGATCCTATCACTGGCGAGGCAAAAGTTGCCCAAGTTGGATTAAGAAGGGTAGAAAGTGCCCTTTTACAAGGTTACAAGAGAGATGAGATTCTAACTGTAAATCCTGATTATATTGAAAAATCAATCGGATCTGATACAAAAATAGTTGGAATCAATGTGATGGATCCACTTGGGATGGCGCCAGTTACAACTACAATGTCACCTGAAAAACTCTCTTACGTTGCAATGAAATTCAAAAAGATGTGTGCCAGTATTATCCAATTAAAGAAAAAGTATGATTTCAAAGTTGTTGTTGGAGGAAATGGTGCATGGGAACTTGCAAAGACAGACAGAATGAGAATTCATGGAATTGATACTGTAGTTGTTGGTGAAGCTGATGAGCTTGCTTTGGATTTATTCCGGGATTTGGAAAAAGGAGATGCACCAGAACTATTGCATTGCTTCGTAAGGAACATACAAAACATTCCAGAGATAACCGCTCCTACTGTAAATTCCTTAATAGAGGCTATGAGAGGATGCGGAAGGGGTTGTGACTTTTGTGATGTTAACAAAAGATCCAAAAAGGATTTGCCTCTTGAAAGACTACAGCGTGAAGCAAAGATAAACCTTGATTATGGGTTTGACTCGGTTTGGCTGCATTCTGATGAGATGCTGTTATATGGTTGTGATAATCGAGATTTCTATCCAAACTATGACGCCATTACTTCATTATGGAAAGGACTAAAAGGCATTGGTGCAAATTTTGTTGGAACTACCCATATGA
>JACAST010000062.1 GCA_013390765.1 Marine Group I thaumarchaeote
CTCCCGCTGCAATAAATAGACTAATTCCTGAACCTAATCCCCAACCTTTCTGAATCAACTCATCCATAAACACTACAAAGATAGATGCAGCCATGAGTTGCCCTATCAGAATAGCCAGAACACTGGGTTCGGTTATATTTGGACCGTATACTGCAATTCCATAAACAGTAGCCTCTATGACTATGACAAAGTAGGTCAGCATTTTAGTAGCTGTCTGAAATATGCCACGTTCTTCAGGGCGTTTAAAGTCAAACTTGAGAATGTCAGAACCTCTAAGTAATTGCATTAAAAGTCCAGCCGTGACAATTGGTCCTATTCCAAGCTCAACTAAGGATCCTTGTTGTGAGGCAAAAATAACACGTGCAAATGCTAGAAAGTCAAATTCTGGAGCTGTGGCTCCAAATAGAGGTGTTTGACCCATTACCATATAGATAAAAACACAAGCACCACACCACAGCAATTTTTGTTGAAGTGATATCTTTCTTTTCGGTTTTGGAACCTGAGGTAAATATGGTTCAGCCTTGCCTACTATCTTTCGAATATAATCAGTAAGAGATCCTTTAACCATTATTTTTTACCAACTCTTCCGCTGCATTTTTGACTTTGTCTTCCGCCTTGGAGGTAAATTGGTCTATTTTTTTTTCCTTTTTTACCAACTCTCCACCTGCATTTTTGACTTTGTCTTCCGCCTTGGAGGTAAATTGGTCTATTTTGATAGAATATGCGTTTTTTATTTGTCCGCCTCCTAGAAGTTTATCAAAACCCAAAGCCTTCAAGTCTAGGATTTTTTTGTCATTTTCTTGTTTGCCATATTGTGAATACAAATCATCTAGGTCGCGAACATTTGTCCACTTTTTTATGATATTTCGTTGAGGTGGATTTAGAGAGCTGTGACCAAAATGGTCTGGGTCGTCTTTTAACATAGAACTAAAGTGATGCTTTAACATTCCAGATTGACCAAGTCCGCCCTTATGACCACTGGCTCTGTGCTGTCCAACTTGACCCCATCCCATGTGTCTACCGCCTCTAAGCTTTCTTGTTTTTCTTAATCTTGTTGGCATTTTACATCATTCTCTTAACTAAAGCAGTGAGTTCCTTATTATGTCCAAGAATTCCCTTTTGACCATACAAACGTTTTGTACTCCGTTTAAATCCTTTCCTAGGGGGAGATAAAGCAAACCATGGTTTTAGAGGTTTGATTTTTGTCATACTAATTTTTCCTTCTGATAAAGAGACTGCTAGTTCGTTAATTGTTTTAAAACCAGCCTTTGAAATATCTTCAGGAGTGATTTTTTTGTAACCAGATCTTCTGCCCTTTTTATCCAACAGTTCTTTAGTTGTTGGTAGATCAACTTCTTGCCAAGAAACAAATTGTTGTATTTTTTTTAACATGCCATCAGTGTTTTCTTTAACCGGAAGTATTATGGCACGATATTTCTTTTCTAATTTTAAAAGACGCAATGTAGTATTGGCCCAGTATGGTACATCTGCTTGACCCTTTATTCTAATAACTAGATATGCCTTTGCCATTTTTCAACCCTGACTAAAAGTCTGTCTTAAACATTGCAAGACAGCTTTTGACGTAGAATTCATTGTAGAAGTAGAACCTTTTGCGGTAGTCCATGCATCTTTCAAGCCAGCAAGTTTAAGCAAATTTCTAATTTTTTCGCCAGCTACCAATCCTAGTCCACGTGGAGCGGGCAGAATTTCAATTACCACACTACCGCCCTTTCCTTTTACTTTGAATGGTATAGAATGCTTCTGATCACATCTACATTCCCAACTACCACAACCTAGTTTTACTGGACTTACATTAAGATATGCTGAATTGTTTGCCTTTTCAATAGCAATTCTCATCTGCTTTGATTTTCCCATACCTATACCTAACCATCCATTTTCATTTCCTGCTGCCACTAATGCCTTAAAACGAGTAGATTGCCCATTAGCTGTCATTTTTTGAATTATTCCAACATCAATTACTTCAGTTTTTAAATCAGGTAATAGTTTTTTTACAATACCTGCTTCTTGAATTCTTAGACCTTTAGATAAAATTTCTTCCATAGAATTTATTTCGCCAGATACAACCATTTTTCCTATACTAGTTTTTGGTATCCAAACTGGTTCCTCATATCTTCGTTGTGGTCGAGAGTATGAAGTTCTTGATTTTGTTTGACTCATTAATGTCCAACCTCAGTATCTATAGAAGATTTGATATTTTTCACATCATTTTTTATTTTTAGATGCTCACCGTTTATTCTATCATTTGTAGGAAAGGTTTTTTCATCTGCTGGTATTTTAAGTCCTGCATCAGTAACACCTTTTAGCGCTGCAGCCATACGTTGAGTGTATTGACTTGTACCACTATACAAAATAGCTGAATTTGTGCCTTTTTCTAGCGCTTTTTTTCCTGCAGAATAACCAGTTAGATAAGCTGCTGGGATGTTTTTACGTGATCCCTTCCATCCTTTTTTAATTAAAAATCTAGAATGTGCAGATGAAATAACTTTATCCCCAGTTAATTCGGGTTTATGAATTTGAACATATGTATTTTCATTTGATATTTGTACAGTAACAAAATCCTTATGCCCCATCAGCATGTTCTTCCTCCTACTATAGTTCGTTTTATTTTCACGTATTCTGCGTAATATTTTCGTATATACCATGTCTATACGGAAAAAATTTGAATCTGCTTTTATAAACGTTAGATACTAAGTAATGACAATAACAAAGCTTTTTGTGTATGCAATCTATTTTCAGCTTCGTCCCAAACTACTGATTGGGATCCATCTATAACTTCACTAGTAACCTCTTGATCACGTTTTGCAGGCAAACAATGCATAAAAATTGCATCATTTTTGGCTTTTTCCATTAGGGATTGATTAACTTGGAAAGATGGTAGGAATTTTTCAGTTTGTTTTGGATCAGATGTGTGGATTGATGTAAAAGTATCAGTCATTACTATATCAGCATCCTTAACAGCAGATTTTGGATCAGTTGTTAAATCAACAACAGTGTATTTTGAGGATTTTTTTACAACTTCAGGATTTGGTTCAAACCCTTTTGGAGTAGCAATTACAATTTGAGTTTGTGTTTTACTACAACCAAAAATTAATGAATTACATACGTTGTTTCCGTCACCAATCCAGGCTATTTTAAGATCTTTGAATTTTTTCTTATGTTCTTTAATTGTCATCAAATCAGCTAAAGTTTGGCATGGATGATACGAATTAGATAGCCCGTTAATAACTGGGACTGTAGCGTGTTTTGCAAGTTTCTCAATAAAACTATGTTCATACACTCGCGCCACAATGGCGTCAACATAACGTGATAAAGTTTTTGCTGTATCTTCAACTGATTCTCCACGGGAATGTTGCATTTCATTTAATGATAGATTTACAGTGTGACCTCCTAGCTGTAACATTCCTATTTCAAAACTTACTCTGGTTCGTGTTGATGGTTTTCCAAACAGCATAGCTAAAGTTTTATTTTTTAGTAATGGTTTTTCTTTTACCGTTTTATTTTCTTTCTTTAGTTTTATGGAAAAATCAATTAATTCTAAAAATTCTTTGCTGGAAATTTCATCAACAGTTAGAAGATCTTTTGTTTTAAGTTTCATTTTCTAGATTTTCCAGATAATTCTATTACTTTTTAGGTTTTGTTTCTAAGATATGTTATCTATTTTGGCCGTCCATCGGAAATCCATTTTCTTATTTTTTTTGCCATTTCAAACGCTTCCTTATCACTACTAGGTGATGATGTATCAAATAATTCAGCGAAATCTTCTATGTCTCCAGTTTTAATTCCTTCAAAAGGATCAGATGAAGGCTCTTTAATATCTGGTTCTGGTTCGGTTTCTGGTTCAGCCGCTGGTTCTGGTACTGGTTCTGGTTCAGCCGCTGGTTCTGGTTCAGCCGCTGGTTCTGGTACAGGTTCTGGTACTGGTTCTGGTTCAGCT
>JACAST010000064.1 GCA_013390765.1 Marine Group I thaumarchaeote
GACAAAAATCCTGCTTTCAAATTCTCCCAAACTCTGTTCAGTTAATTTTGCATTTATTACAAGATTTTCATTATCTAAATTATAATCAAAATCTGCAACATGATTTTCTTCAAATCTAATCGACAGAGATTCATGACCAATCCCCTTAATTTTAAAATTTTTGGTTTGAAATTGATTAGCAGGAGATAAATCAAATATTAGATTTGGTGGCATTATGATTAGTTCAGCATTGATAGCTTTCGATGCATCTATTCTTCCATTTCCAGATACTTCAATAGGAAATCTATCATCAAACTGATCATATACGATTTCAGAAGTTGTCATTAGAACGGATTTAAGTTCCTGTGGTGTTAGTTGGGGATTTTTTTGCAATATTAACGCGGCAGTACCAGCAACATGAGGTGCTGCAAAACTTGTACCACTTGAAATTTTATAATTTCCATTGATATCAGTTGTGTTTATGAATGCGCCAGGCGCTACAAGGTCAGGTTTGATGTAAAAAGGGGAAACTGGTCCTCTGGAACTGAAGTAAGCAACAAAATCAGGATGATAGAATACATCCAAAACTCCCTTTGTATCACTCTGCAAGATTTCTTTGATCAACAACCCATCCTCCCGAGATAAGGATAGTGCTGGAATAGTAGGATTATAACCCTCATCCACATATTCATGAATTAATTCTCCAAAAAATATACCAGGCTTATTATTATAAACAACGATTGCTTTTGCTCCTACATCAGCTGCATTTTTTTCCTTGTCAGAAAAGTAAACTATTTCATTTTCTATGTCACTTCCTCGTTCAATAAGTAAAATTGAACCTTCAAAATTATTTTCCAAAAGATCATGAACTCTGCCATATTTCCCAAAAATAATCTGTGAGGTAATAGGTTCTGTAAGTGATTGTGTTCCAACCATTGGAAAAACATTAAACGTTTTACCTTTTATCTCAAAAGTTGAGACTATACTACTTGTTACGTTGTTAAATGTTGCACCTACTGTAATCGCATTTGGATTTATTCCAGGACTTCCAATCGTATTTAGTTCAGGGCCAAAATTTCCGGCCGCTGTTACTACAAAAATATTATTCCTGATTGCTTTATTTACTGCCTGATCAATTTTTGTATTTGTTTGGTTAATTCCCAAACTTATATTAATAATATCAGCACCGTCTTCTATGGATTTTTCAATTGCTTTGATTATTAAATGAGAAGGTACAGATTCTCCATCTTCTGAAACTTTGTACATTAAAATTTTTGAATTTGGTGCTATTCCTTTGAGATTTCCATTCGCCGCTATGATTCCCGCAACTTGTGTTCCATGACCGTTAACATCTTCAGGCATGTCATCATTATCGACAAAGTCATACCCGCCAATTATTTTTCCTTCAAGATCTGGATGGCTTAAGTCGATTCCAGTATCAATAATTGATATTATTATCCCACTTCCATCATATCCACTTTGGAAAGGTATACTAGTTCCTATGAATGGCCCGCTGTTATTTACTAAAATGGAAATATTCTCCGTACTCTGTAATTGACTTGATATTAAAATCGTACCTGTAAATACCAGAATCACCAAAAAAAATATTTTTTGATATAGCATATGAGGACAATTTTTCTAGTGAAATTTCATTCTTTGCTAAAGCGTTAAATTGTATGTTTTTATAAACAACGCATGGGAAAATATACACTTCCTGAGATGCCTTATGCATACGATGCATTGGAACCACACATAGACGCTCGTACTATGGAGATTCATCATACAAAACACCATCAAAAATATACTGATGGAATGAATGGCGCTTTGGAAAAACTAAGTCCGGAACTACAGAGCAAGGATATTGTTGACATCTTATCAGAACTAAGCACGCTTCCTGACGATGGGACTAAGAAAGCAATCAACTTCAATGGTGGTGGATACGATAATCATAAACTGTTTTGGAATAATATGAAACCAAATGGCGGTGGCGAACCTGGCGGAGCACTTGCAGACGCGATTAATGCTTCCTTTGGATCTTTTGCCGAGTTTAAAGAACAGTTTTCTAGTAAAACAGCTCCTATACAGGGAAGTGGTTGGGGTTGGCTTGTATACAATCCATCTTCAAGCAAAGTTGAGTACAAAGCAATGTCGAATCAGACAAGCCCTAGAACTGAAGGATTAGTTCCATTGCTAGGTCTTGATGTGTGGGAACATGCTTACTATCTAAAGTATCAAAACAAACGTCCTGACTATATTGCCGCTTGGTGGAATGTAGTCAACTGGGAAGAAGTAGATAATAGACTTTCTAAGGCAAAATAATATTCTATTTTTTATTTTTTTAATTTTGTATTTTTAAATGCATTTATAGGAAACTGGCTCATTTTTTTTATAATGAGCGAAGAGCAAACACAAAAGTTATTGTATCAAATGCAAATGTTAGAAGGTTATTTCTCCGAATTATCACAAAAGGAGACATCCATCGTATCCATTATTAGAGAAGCAGCGTCTGCGATTCATTCACTCAAAACAATTGATAATAAAGCTGATACTGAAACATTAGTACCATTAGGATTAGGTACTTTCGTAAAAACAAAAACCGTACCTAATGAAAAACTAATTCTAAATATCGGCGCTGGAATTGCTGTCGAAAAAGACAAGGATTCTGCTATCAATTTTCTTGAATTACGGTTGAAAGAAATGCAAGTAGCCTTACAGGAAACATCAAATCAAAAACAACAGATTGCGGCAAGTTTAGAACAGGGAAAACAGCAAATGGAACAATTACTAGCTACTTCTCGTAGTAAAAAATAAAGAAAAAAATTATGTTTGAAAAACTAGGCAATGCATTTTCAAAAGCTGCCAAAAGTTTTAGTGAAAAAGACCTAAATGAAAAAGATATTGATGATGTATTATCCGAGCTTGAAATCTCTCTCTTAGAATCTGATGTTGCAACGGAAGTTATTGATAGTATAAAATCAGATCTAAGTACAAAGCTAGTTGGTAGTAGAGTCAATAAGAAGGAAATTGAAGATTTTGTTAAAAAAAGCCTAACCGAGAATATTTCCAGCATGTTTGATGATGCGGGATCAATTGACATATTATCAAACATAAAGTCAAAAATAGATTTGCAAGAGCCGTATCTTATTCTGTTTGTTGGAATCAATGGGACTGGAAAAACTACAACTATTGCCAAAATAGCCAATCTTTTACAAAAAAATAAAATCTCAGTGGTTGTTGCGGCAGCGGATACCTTTAGGGCTGGTGCTATTGAACAATTGCGTGAGCACATAAATAACCTGAATTTAAAACTGATTGCACAAAACTATGGCTCAGATCCCGCTGCCGTAGCACATGATGCATTACTTTATGCTAAATCACACAAGGTAGACTGTGTTCTTATTGATTCTGCTGGACGGATGCAGACAAATAAGAATTTGATGGAACAGATTGCAAAAATTTCAAAAGTTGTAAGCCCAGACTTGAAAATATTTGTGGGCGACTCGTTAGCAGGAAATGATGCAGTTAGCCAGGCAAGGGAATTTCATGAGCATACAACTTTTGATGGAGCAATTTTGACTAAAAGTGATGCAGATGCACGTGGTGGTGCTGCATTATCAATTGTAGCAGTAACCAAAAAACCTGTTATCTATGTGGGTACTGGACAGGGCTATGATGACTTAGAATTATTTAGCAAGGAAATATTCCTTGAAACAGTTTTTGGTAAACCAGAACCAACAGCTGAACCAGAACCAGTACCAGAACCTGTACCAGAACC
>JACAST010000027.1 GCA_013390765.1 Marine Group I thaumarchaeote
ATTACATTGTACACAATCAGAACCTCTTGATGACAGCAAACTTCCACATTTGCCGCAAAAATGTTGGCCGGAAGTGATTTTTTCTTCATTATGACGTTTTCTAACTTCATTCATCTTTCATCATTCTCCTACCGATTTTGCTAAAGTCCCAATCCTCCTCTTTGACGGGAGAATCAATATCTTGATCTATGGCTTTTTTCTTTTTCTTTTTAGATTTCTTATTATATTTCTTGGACTTGCCGTCGTCAGTAATAATTATTATCTTGGTCATTTCATTTAGATCTCCAAGCCATAGGATTCCGCCATGTCTGAGAATCGCTGGTATTCCTCTAGGAACAGTTGTCCCTTAGGTGTGATAACGAAAGTGTTTTTTCCATCAAATTTAATCTGATTAACCAAGCCAGAACCGGTAAGTGTGGAAAGAAATGTTTGCATCCTTCCGTGCGAAAGATTGGACTTTGAAAGTAGTGCCGTAGTTTTGATTCCTTCTTGGCCGCATTCTTTGGTTGCCACGAGCACATCGCAAATAATTTGAGTTGAATTTCGATAGCGCGTCATTCCTTTAACCCCCACTTTGCCATAAAAAATACGTACCCGCTTTCCGTGGGTTGTTTCCAGAAGATATCAAATTTTTTCTCCAGGAAGCGATTGACTTCAGCTACTCCACGTTCACACTTATCGTTGAATGCCATTTCAATAACTTTTATTTCTTTAATTTCATCGTCATTACGCTTTAATTCACGAACCTTCTCTTCTATCCATCCCATTCTATTTTCTATATTATCAACGTGATGGTCCAACTCTGGAATTTTTGATTCTTCGTAACGGCTCATCCTAAGCCTCCCTCCACAGTTGTCTTTCCAATGTGATCCTGTCAGCTAGTGAAGTTTGATCATCCACAAAATCATAGTCAGATGACTCGTCTATTGTCATGCAGGAAACACGGTCGTCATCAAATGTTATGGCAAAGAACTTTCTTGCAGTGTTTTTTCTACTGTCAGAAACTTTTGATTTGTTTATTATTTTTGAAATGATGTCTGAAGCTTCTCCCCTTAACTTTGGTATGGGACCTGTGTAATCTAATTTGTCTAAACAATTAATTTGTCGTATTGTTAATAGTTTGGACCTCCAGGATGCGTTTGGACTTTGCCAACCAGGCTTTACTTCAGTAGTTGTAATGTTTTGTTCTGTATCATTTCTTTTTATTCCATATCTTTGAGCTGTTTCATTACTCATCTTTGCCTGTAACTTTGGACTTGTAGCCCAGCACTCTTTGGCTATTGCGGACCGAAAGTTTTTCTGTTTTATTGCTTCTTCTTCCTTGATTGCCGCAATTGCCTCATCAAGTTTGTCTGTAAGATTTATGCTCATACTCCAAGCGCCTCCGATGTATTTTTGCCAGAACTTCTCTGCTTCCTTTGCTCGTAGTATCTTTGCGAGTCTCCCTCCTCGTACTGAATATATAGGATGATTGGGTTTTCTGGATCATGTATTTTTTTGTGACACTTGGAATGTACCCATGCCACCAGTGGTGGAAAGTATCTTACGTGGTGACCATACAATCTTTCGACCATTCTAGTTCGTGTGTCAAAGGTTCTTTCGCCGCCACAGACCATACATCTTTTATGGCTGTTGAAAAATTTGGTCTTGTTACCAAAGGGAACTCTAGGTGGCTCATCACTTTCGAGCATTATTTTTTGGATTCGCTCCTTGAGTTGCTCTCCTCTGATTTGTATTACGGACATCTAGATTTCTCCTCCCTGGATGATTTGGTGGTATGATGTATTAACCATGTTTCTATGTAATATTACTAAGTATATAAGCATTTTACTGATCGCAGATCTTATATAAACCGGTTTCTACAATAAGAGACAGAAATGCCAAAATCACCTACAATTGATGATATTTCAGAGGATTACGAAATCCGTCCACGTGACAGAGAGAGAGTGCTTCAGATTCTAGAAAAATTAGATCAAAGTGGAAATGCTAGATTTCTTGATGACCGCGAAATCATAACCCGGGCACTTGAAGTTTTCTTGACCTGGGAATTAGAACCAAAAAAGTTCCTAGACGAATTGAAAAAAGTTAAACTGACACAATCCCAAGAAAACGCTTTAGCTGCTATACTTGATCCGAAGTCCCGGAATGATTCAGGGGAATTTTATTCTACTGAAGTAGAACACAAAGCACAACAATCAGCTAGAGAAAGAACTGGAGATTTGGAATCCATGTATGAAAACTTGAAACATTCACAGGATAGACTCAAGCAGTTAGATTATCCTGCAGACATAGATTTGCAACATGAGCTTAATGATAATAACAGTACAGAAATTAAGTACGACGGTTGGCCACTGATTTGGAATTTTTACAGTAGATTGTTACCCGCAAAAATTACTCTAACTGCACTTGGGAATATGATGAATACCAAGGAATCATTATGGGTGGACCTTAGAGAGTTTCGTGTTACAGCTTATGATATAGCAGAAGAGTTTGTCGAGGACATAAGAAATTATGAACGAATAGAAAAAAAGGATCGAACAGAAAGACTTTCGACAGGATTTCCAAAACCTCTACCAGATCCTAATAAAGAAACCGCAAGACTTGTAGAAAAAAGATTCAAGGATAAATATGCAGCAAATATACGAAAAAACACCAAGACCGGTGAACATCATCTAGAAGGTGCATTAACTGCATTAGGATTAATAACTGTAAAAAAATATCAGAATGAACATTATGTTACCATGACTGATCTAGGGAGGGAATTTTATCTACTTGATAATCCCCATTTTAACCCGAATGAAGAAAAATTTATTGCATTTTATCCCAAGGAAGTTGAGTGTATCAGAGAAAAATTAATTCCACAACGTGAACTTGAAAATGAGCTTTGCAAGAAAGCGTTGGAAATTGTGTCAAGTGTAGATAATCAAGAAGACCAAATAAAAAAATTGGGCGAAGAATTTGAAAGTACAATTCGGAAATTTGTAAAATCATACAATGGTTGGCCAGTAATCAAAGAAAGATTGGAAAAAGAATATGGTATAATGGCGTCGGAAGATATTTGTATAAAAGATGAACTAGATGGATGCTCTATATCATTGGAAGGTGCAGATGATGAAAATAGAGAAGAATTAGAAGGTGAGGTACAAGAATTAGTAGATATAGAGAAGCGAATAGAAGCATGCAGAGTAGCAACCATGGGACGGTTGTCTGAACTTGGTTTAATTAAATGGAAGATTGGTCCTAACACTTCATCGGAATATACTATCGTAAAGAAAGGTTAGATCTTAAATGGTAATTCCAAATTTTGAACAAACAATGTTGCCTCTTCTTAGATGTATTGAGAACGGTAAAGATTGGGAGATGTCCGAGATTGAAGATTGGTCCGTTAAACATTTCGGACTGAGTGAAGCGGAGAGGACGGAATTAAAATCGAGCGGTGATGAAACCCTCTTTCATAACAGGCTGCACTGGGCAAAATTATACCTAAAAAAGGCTGGTTTGGTAGAGGACGTTAGCCGTGGGCTTGTTAAAATCGCCAGGGAGGGACTGTCCGCTTTAAAGCAAAATCCTGAAAAAATCAATATTAAATTTCTTAAACAATATCCAGGCTTCTTAGAGTGGTATACGAAGAAAAAACCTAAAGGGATCCTTCAAACAGATCAAGGTACTTTGAGTGGCTATGATCTAGATGAAGAAAACGCGAAAAAAATTGATATCTATATCCAGAAACATCAGGAGTCCAAATTAAACAAAACTTACCCTCTAAAATTACGGGGCGTGCGGGAAGACCTGCCAGTTTACAGCCTGCCACTCGACCTTCTATTTTACAACATCAGAAATGGGCGGTTTGCAATGGAGTATGGTGCACTAAAAGCTAAGGAGGGTCACGAACTAAGAACGGAAGATTCTGCTGATGCAAAAAAAATCCAAAATCTTTTGCTGGATATAGACCCAAAGCACACTCTTTACCTTGTAAACGATATTAAAAAAATGCGCCAGACAGAGCCCGGCGTAATAACAATTGGGGGTTATGTCCTCAACGGAAACAGGCGGATGGCTGTGTTACAAAATTTAGTAGAGCAGGGAGATTCAAGCTTTGGTTATCTAGAGGTAGCACGCCTTCCTGGAAAAGTTTCCCCAATTGACGTATGGAAGATTGAAGCTGGCATACAGCTCTCACGCGAAAAGCAGCTTGACTATGACCCAATTAACGTTCTGCTAAAGTTTGATGAAGGTCTAAATTCTGGCTTAAGCGCGATGGAAATGGCAAAGTCACTCTATGGCGGCTTTAAGGAAAAAGATATTGTGGAAAAACTACAACAGTTAAAGTTAATCGTACAATATCTGAGGTTCATTGAATGCCCAAAACAATTCCACAGGGTAAAGGGTCTTGATACGCATTTTATTGAAATACGAAAAAATGTATTAAATGCGGAAAAACGGGGTTTGTCTCCTGCCGAGATTACAGATATCAAACTTATTGGATTTCAGCTAATTTTTGACGGCACTTCGCATAAAGACCTTAGAAAGATAGACAAGATTGTAGCTGATGAAGAAATTAAAGAAGAATTCTGGAAAGCTCTAGACTATTCAAAAGCTGAATCATTGGCTAAAAAAGCTCAAGTTAGAAAAGATTCAGAAGACAAAGATGCGCTTACTCCTGCAAGAGAAATCTTTACCGAATGTGTAGATTTCGTCAAGATAAAGACGGAAAAAAAGCAACCGACAAAGCTGCTCAAAAATGCATTAAAAAATCTTGAAAACATAGAGAGGAAAAAATCTTCGTTTGTAAGCCCAGAATCCATCACGCTAATTGGAGATATTGCGCAGGTGGTTAAAAAATTGAACGCAATAGCCGAGGGTGCAGGAAAGTAATGAGCACAGTAGAAAATATTGACAATAAAAAAAGAATTGACAAGTATATCGAAGAACACGATTGCCAACAAAAAGATTACGAGCCGGTATTTGTTCGCGGAAAAAAGAAAATTTTAACCGTATATAGTCTGCCCACAGAATTTTTGTATTATAATATTAACAATGGCAGATTTGCAGCTGAATATCGTGAGATAGTAAGGCAGGAAGGCGGCCTTCTTGATCCACATGACCCAAAAGACGCAAAAAAAATTCAAAACTTGCTGCTAAGCCTGGATCCAGCACAAACTAAACTGGACAAAAATGACTTCTTGGAAGTTGAGCAAAGGCAGGCTGGGATTATCACAGTTGACGGGTATGTTATAGATGGAAACAGGCGTTTGTCATTAATCACATCCCTGTTTGAAGAAACCCAAGAGGAACGATGGAAGTACATGAACGTGGCGAGACTAACCGAACCTCTCGAAAAAGAGGATCTGTGGAGACTGGAGGGTGGAATCCAACTTGGAAAAGAACAGCAACAAAAGTACGGACCGATTAACACGATGCTAAAAATCAAAGAAGGAAAGGATGCAGGTTTGTCAAATAAACAAACTGCCAATGCGCTTTATGGTGTAAAGGAAAAAGAGGTCGAACAAATACTTGACCGACTAAGGCTAATTGAAAATTATCTTCTATTCAATAACAAAGAACAACAGTATTCCATTGCAAACGGCAAAGACAGTCATTTTGTAGAATTACAACACATACTTACAAATACTAAACAACGCGGCTATGATCACGATAAAATTACTGATATCAAACATGCAGCCTTTCAATTAATCAGTGAAGGCAAGACTCATCAGGAGATAAGAAAAATTAACCAGGCAATTGATGCGGAATTAATTAGTGCTGTTGATGAAATAATTGACGCTGGCGGAAAAATAGAACCATCACAAGACATGCCTGAAAAAAAATCAGGGCTTCAGAACTATGTTGACAAAGTTGTTGATGATGATACTGTGGATGGCGAAGAGAACGATGAGAGAGAAGAGGAGGAAGATGATGGTGAGTTGACAGAGACAGACACTCACTTTCAAAACTTGCTTGATGAACTAAACGTGCATAAAAACAAAAACCATATCTCACTTTTACTAAAATCAGCAGAGAGAAATCTCAAGGGAATTGATGTTGAAGGAAATGAGTTTGGTGAAGAAATCAAAAAACCTGAAACTAAATCAATAATACAGAAAATTTCTCACCACCTTCAAAAATTGCAAAAAAAAATTGACGGGTGATTAATTTACATTTTCTAGAATTCGATGAGACAGGAAATTTGATTCTAGAGTATGAGAGAGCTGGTGACGGCAGAGATTTTTGGTTTGACAGCTATTTTGATGACTTGGATGGTTTTGATAAAAAAGATTCGAAATACGTGCTTCCACCTACGCCAGAGAAATCTCTAGTCATTTCATATATCAAAGGGATAGTTGCTGCACTTGAAAAAAGATTTGGTCCTGATGGATTGGAGGTGGGCCCACTAGCCCAAAAATTGTTAAATGAGGGTGAGGATGAAGATGAACTCTTTCATGCATCTTTACAAAAAGGCGGGGAAATCAAACAGCAGATCGAACACAACCCGCAACTATCTAAAAATTTTATACGTGATCTGAAAGATTACCAAAAAATGCCTGTAGAACACATGATACGGGTAGGAAACGCTGCAAATTTTTCGGTTCCGGGAAGCGGGAAAACAACAATGGCGTATGCCGCGTTATCAAGATCACTTGAAGACAAAACTATCCAAAAAATTTTAGTTATTGGACCTACAGCCTCTTTTGTTCCGTGGCAGGAAGAATACCAGGAATGCTTTGGCAAAGCGCCACGCAAGTTAGTTGTTAGGGGTGATGACGCACGAGATTTTTCAGAACGTGGCGATATTGCAGATTTATTTCTCATGCATTTTCAGACTGCGATTAACATAGTTCCTGAAATTAAGATCTTTTTCCAAAAATGGGATACCGCGTTAATTATCGATGAATCCCACTATATCAAAAATCCAAACCTGGAAAGAAGGTACAACAGCATGGCTTTGTCAATTTCCAAGGAAGCAAAAAGGAGAATTGTGTTGTCAGGAACCCCAATGCCAAAGGATGAAAGAGATCTGTGGAATCAAATTACCTGTCTCTGGCCTAACAATGACCCACTGGACAAACGGTGGGTTTATGATAACTATGTGAAAAATAATGGGTTTGGTAAATATCAAAACGTGTTAGATAGTTTGTATACCAGGGTTACAAAAAGCCAATTGGGTCTGCCTGATTGGAATTTTATTCCAAGAACAGTTAGATTAGAAAAACATCAAAGGGAGATTTATGATGCGATAGCAGCTAAGATGCTGAAGGACATTAAAGGACTGACATTTTCTGACAAGCAATTTATCCAAAACAAGAGGAGGGCAGCCTTGATACGGCTTTTGCAAACTGCGTCAAACCCCGCTCTAATCTATAGAATGGCGGCACAATTTAATATAAAAAATAAAATTTTTGCTGAACAATTTGGACTGCCCCAGGAAGAAACAGACCCGGGGTTGCTTGGAAAAGTGGATGACCTACCACTTGCTGACAAAATTAAAAACTATGAGGAACTAGGAGAAATTCCATCCAAGATTTCATACGCGGCAGATCTTGCAAAAAAAATAATGGAAGGTGGACAAAAAGTGATTATCTGGAGCTCGTTTATTAAAAATATGGAACTTTTTGAAACTCAGATCTTGAAAGACGTTAATCCAATAATTGTTAACGGAACTGTCCCGAGGCAAACAGACGGCAACATCGAAAGATGGAAAGATCAAAGAAGACAAGATGGATTGAGTGACAAAACTAGAGAGGAAAGGATACAAGAATTCAAAAATGACAAGGATCCACGAGTTTTAATTGCGAGCGCAGCATCATTGGGTGAATCAGTTTCACTTCATAAGAATTTACGGGGTGACGAAGTATGTAGCAATGCAATTTATCTTGATAGAAATTTCAATGCGGCACAATTCATGCAGTCCGTTGACAGAATTCATAGGATTGGTATGAATGAGAAAACAGAACCAAGATATTATCTCCTTATTGGCGAACGTACAATTGATGAAAATATTCACCTGAGTTTAAAAGCAAAATGGGAAAGGATGTTAGATGTTCTAAACGACCCACTGCTCAGAAGGTTAGGGCTTGACGTAGAAGCGGAAGTGGTTGACAATAGTGAAATTGAAAGCATTAATTCCGCACTGGTAAAACACCTAAACAAATACTTTAGTTAAAATGGAAATACAGATTGACAACATTTTAGATTTATTAAAAATCATTAAGGAATATCAGGGGAGCGGCAAGGCGGACAAACAATTTGTTACCAGCACCTATAATCACAAGAATGTTAGAAGGGCAGCATTTCCGAACTATTCAGCGCTAGAAAAACTATGTGCTAAATTGGGAGTTTTTAACGTAAGCGGCAAGTCTGTCGAACTTACTGTTCTTGGCGAAAAAATTTTAAAAACTTTGGACAAAGGCGAGATCGAAGAAATTTTTGTACTAGAATGCTTTTTGAATGGAGAACTTTCAAGGGATGTTCTTCATGCTGCTAGTCATTTTTACGTAAATGATGACAACACTATGTGGTGCCCAAAAAAAGATCTTTTTGAATTGTTTACTGAGACAGAAATATTTCCAATTCTGTACGAGACAAAATTTTTGAAAAAAGACGGGGGGAAAGTCACAATTGATCAGAAATTTCTGCCAGCCCTGAACATTGAATTGAAAAAAATTGTAAGAAAAAAACTGGCGAAAAGTCAAGTACAACTTGATAAGGAGTTAGAAAGGGAGAGGGAAACCAAGAAAAGAATTGGCGAAATTGCTGAAAATATTGTACTAGAGTTTGAGAAAAAACGGCTTGGAAAAAATGGCTGCGTAGAAGTTAGACGAATCAGTCAGGAATATGCAAATGCTGGATATGATATTGAATCCCCTGATAGATTAATTGAAGTAAAAGGCTCAACTGGAGATGACTTTGATATCTTCTGGAGCCAAAATGAGATCGAAACTGCCAGAGAGAACAGGGACAAGTATTGGATTTATTTTGTTCCCGGAGTTAACATTAAATCAAAGACATCGAAAGATCCTATACTAATTCCTGATCCAATTACCAATGTGTTAGACAGCGATCAATACAAAGAAAAAAAGGAAACGTTACACCTCGTAAAAAATAATTCAAAAGAAAACTAGTTTGCTTGTGCTAGGCCCTCTCTTTTTTTCGTTTGTGATATTCTTTCATGTATGCCTTGTGTTTGGCTCTAACTTCCGGCTTGTTCCTATGCCTTTTCTTATTCTCCCGTAGTCTCGCTTTAACTTCAGGTTTTTTTCTATATTGTTTGACAGATTCATAACGCGCACTATCTTGTTTTCTTGCCCTAGCTTTCGCTTCAGGACGTTTGTGATATTCTTTCATGTATGCTTTGTGTTGCGCTTTGACTTTGGGCTGCTTGCGATATTCTTTGTCGTATGCCGCTCTGCGTTTTTTAATATCAGGTCTACTTTCGTATCTCTTCCTATACTCCACGTCTTTTGCTCTTCGTTTTGCCCTAACTTCGGGGCGCTTGCGATATTCCTTTTCTAATTCCCTTCGTCTCTTTCTTACGTGAGGTAACTTTCTGTATTCACTTCCTCGCTTCTTGATTCTTGCTTTAACTTCCGGTAGCTGGTAACGTTTCTTGTGATATTGTTTTTTGCGTTCCTTGACATCCGGTCGCTTGTCCCGTATCCTTCGTAATTTCTTCATTTTTTCTTTGACCTTAGGCTGTTCAAAGTATTTTTTCAACCGCGCCTGAACGTGTGGCTGCTTGCGATATGTCCCTCGCCTCTTTCTTACATGGGGCTTCCGCTCGTATTCCTGTTTTCTTTTCTTATCTTTCTCTTTTCGTATCTTCTTTACTCCTGCAATAGCCTCATCCAGTTTTTTGTCTAGGAAGTCGTCGGACTCGCTCATTTCCTATATTGCATTTGATCCAGTTTATACTTTACAGTAGACAAATAATGCCATGAACACGCTCCGTGCCATTGTCAACATTTCGGAATGCAAAAATTTTGATATTGATGAGACGAAGGAGTATGTTTCAAACGTAGTGTCCTCGCAGGGAAAGCCGCTTGAAAAATTTGTTAGGGCTTCGTTCTGTGGCATACCTGGTACTGAAGGGAACAACAAATCCTCCGGAGAAGTTTTCTGCTATGAGGGTGCAGTAAACAACCCGCCGGACGCAATGCTGAAGGAAGAAGGCGACGCAATAGAAGTCAAAAAGGTGGAAGGCATAAGCGGAATCCAACTCAACAGTTCTCTTCCAAAGCAGAGGCTTTATGCTGATGACAAAACGATCACCAAGAAGGCTGTCGAATGTGAGGAGTGGAAATCACGTGATATGCTTTACGTCATTGGTCACGTTACGAAAAATACCATACATTCCCTCTTCTTCTTTTATGGGAACTGCATTTTCAAAAGAAACGAATACTACAAGGACATATTCGAGTCGGTTAAGAATTCTCTGAAGGAAATTGAGAAAATACGACAGTCCGGAAACGAGTACGGCACAATAAAGGATGCGGACGGACTGGGAATCAACACTGACATGAGGCTGAGACCGCTTAACAGCTTTGACCACCCGCTTAAGGTCTTTTCCGAAATAGTTCAGCCTGACAAGAACGCAGGGTTTTCGCTCTTTGCAATAATGCGAAGCTCAAAGTTCAAGTCGTTCCCCACCGAATCCCAAAAGCTGGCGCTAAACTCTGGGCTTGAGCACAAGAACGAGCACATAAGAGATCCTGACAACGCTGGAAAAAAGATCGCGGTGGAGATATTCTCATTCACATTCAGCTAGCTTGTCTTCGTTGAATATTCTTAATTAACCAAAAGCACAAATACATAGTGACATGGGGAGAGGAAAAAATCAGAATCTGAACTTTATCGATTTATTTTGTGGTGCCGGCGGACTTTCACGCGGACTGGAAATGTCTGGCTTTCGCTGCATACTTGGGGTTGACAATGACAAGGCAGCGATTGCTACGTTTGAAAGAAACCACCCGCACGCTGACGCATACCTTGGCGACATTTCAGACTTTTCAAACTACAAATTCAAAAAAATCGCGGGAAAACAAAAGATACACCTGATTTGCGGTGGCCCGCCTTGCCAGGGCCTGTCCACGGTAGGTGAGGGGATACCTGACGATCCAAGAAACTTTCTGTTTCTGGAATTTCTCCGTGCGGTGACAAGCGTCAAGCCGGACTTTGTCGTAATTGAAAACGTAACGGGACTGCTTAGCAGAAAAAACACAAAGATTACGGTAGGAATAATCAAGCAGTTTGCAAAGTTTGGATACAACATGTCAGTCCGCGTTCTGTCCGCCGACCGCTTTGGCGTGCCACAGAAAAGGAGGAGGACTATATTTATCGGAAACCGAATTGGAATAGAAAATATTTTCCCGGAACCCACACATAGCAAAAAACCAAGAACCGTAATGGACGCAATTTCCAACATGAAGTCGTTTGACGGGATTGAGCACAATCATGACGTGGCTGCTGCTCACATACCATCTGAGATTGAAAAGCAGAGAATAATGCACGTACCAGAGGGCAAGAGCGTAAGATACGAGAAGGACGAAATTGAATTCCTTCCGCCCAAAC
>JACAST010000041.1 GCA_013390765.1 Marine Group I thaumarchaeote
TGGACTGGTTATGAAAAAACCCCAACTAAACTTCCTTCTGAATTAATTAAAAAAACTTGGTTATTCTGGTAAAGTTTTAGAATTTCACAGATTTGCAGGAATGGTAAACTTTACTGATTCAGTTTCAAAATATAAAAGATTGATTATTCTTTTTGACAGAGATAAAAAAGGTAGAAGGTTAACTGGGAAAACAATTCAACTATTGCAAAGAAGAACTAAGGTAGATCTTTCTTTCAAAAGAAAACTTCGAATAATTACTAAAGGTAAAATAATGTTTATTGAGCAGTTAGTTTGTTATGAATCGTATCTAGCCTAATTTTATGGCCAAATACCTTTTTGATTAAAGGCTTCTACTACTCTTTCAACAGCCAAAACCATAGCAGCTTTTCTCATGTTGATTTTGTGTTTTTTGGACATGGCATATGCATCCTTGAATCCTTTTGTAATATTTTTTTCCATCTTGTTTGCAACCTCATCAAATGTCCAGTAGTAACCCATGTTGTTTTGTACCCATTCTAGGTATGAAATACAAACACCACCAGAGTTTGCTAAAATATCAGGAATTACCAAAATTTTCTTTTTGTAAATAATTGGATCAGCTTCTGGCAATGTTGGGCCATTTGCAGCTTCTGCAATAATTTTACATTTCAGATTTTTGGCAATCTTTGCATTGATTTGATTTTCTAGTGCAGCGGGAACTAAAATATCACATTTAGTAGTAAGTAATTGTTCAGTTGAGATTTTTTTACTTCCAGGAAATCCAACAACAGAGCCTTTCTTTTGTTTGTGTTCTAAAATTTTACTAACCTTTGCACTTTTTGGAATAGAAATAGAACCTTTAGAATCACTAACTGCAATTACTTTAGCACCCATCTTTTCAAGAGATTCTCCTGCAAATGTTGATGCATTTCCAAATCCTTGTAAAACAACTTTGGCACCTTTTAGATTCAGTTTCAATTGCTTTGCTGCTTCTCTTACACAATATGCTGCTCCTAATCCTGTTGCAACATTTCTTGCAAGTGATCCTCCCATTGAAATTGGCTTTCCAGTAATAACACCTGGAAAAGATTTGTTGCCATGTAATTTACCAAATGTATCCATGATTTGAGTCATCTCTCTACCTGTTGTGTAAACATCAGGAGCTGGAATATCTTTTTCAGGTCCTATAATTTCAGAAATTTTGAATGCAAATCCTCTTGTTAATCTCTCTAATTCTGCATCGCTAATTTTTTCTGTTTTAGGGTTGACATAGATTGCACCCTTTGCGCCACCTAGTGGAATGTCAACAACTGCACATTTCCATGTCATCCATGAAGAAAGTGCCATAACTTCACGTTCCATGTATTCAACTCCACCTTCGGGATTAAAGTAACGAATACCTCCTTTGTATGGACCTCTATCATTGTTATGTTGACTTCTAAAACCTGTGAAAATTCTAATTTTACCATTATCCATTTTTACTGGAATCTTTACTCTCAAAACTTTGTTTGGCATTGCAAGATATTCACGCAATCCTTTATCTTTAATTCCAAGAATATCACATGCATCATTAACATGTTTAGTTGCATTTGCAAAAGGATCACTTTTGAACAAGTTGATCGTATTTACTAGTGTCAGATTATATATTTTTGGTTAGAAATCTCTGATCGCAGTTAAAGAATATGAGATTACAGATAGGCCTTTTTGTAATTCATCTTTCTGTCAAGCTTGTCAATTGCTTCATCTAGAGCATTGATATTAATTTCAAGAAAATTTGACAAGTGAAAAATTGCTCCATACTTTTCACCAATTTTTGAAACCATGTTATTTTTCTCTAATACTTTCATGTGATGTTGAACTGCTTTGTAATCAAGATCAAATACCTTAGATAGTTGATGTGTGTTGTATGGTTTATCAAGTAAGTACATAATAATACGTAATCTAGTAAATCCACCTCTAGTACGTGTAAACAAGTAAAGTAACAGCTTTCTAGTCTGCTTGTCGGGTTTTCTTTGCGCAGAAGTCGGTCTTGATCTAAGTATTTCTTTGAATTCTAAGAGTTGACTAGTCATACTATCTTAAAGGAATTAAGGCCAATTTTGCTTAAAACTCTATGTCCAGATCTTTTCCACATTATAAATTTCAAGCAAGATAATTACGCTTAAATTGACTGAGAATAAACTCGTGATATTATGATGGCATCACGCGGTTACGATATGACTCCTACTATGTATTCTCCAGACGGCAGAATTTACCAAGTAGAATATGCCATGGAGACTGTAAAAAGAGGAACTTTGGCAATTGGCGTGTGCAGTAAAGAAGGAGTTATCATAGCAGTAGAAGAAAAAGCTCGAACATTACAAACTACAGGCATTACACAAAAAATTTTCCAGGTAGATTTTCATATTGGAATTGCCGCTGCAGGATATATCCCGGATGCACGTATTCAAGTAGATAGTGCAAGATTTTTTTCACAAGGAAATAGAATGACATATGACGAGTCTGTTGAAATTGGAACAGTTGCCAAATATTTAGCAGATCAATCTCATCAGTTTACACAATATTCTGGAGTACGTCCAAATGGAGTTTCCTTGATAATTGCAGGTATTGATCAAAAAGGAGAATCAATCTACGTAACTGATCCTAGTGGAACTTATGTACAATATGCAGCAGTTGCAATTGGAGCAGGTTCTGAGGATGTAAACGACTTTTTGGAAAAACATTACAACCCAGACATGAGTATAGATGATGCATCATCTTTAGCTATTGCTGCAATTAATCTAAAAGATAAACAAAAAGATGTAGTAGATGACATCAAAATGGCAAAGATTACAACTGAAACAAAAGTTTTCGAGAAAGTTTCTGAATCTGATTTAAAAAATTATTCTCAAAACGCATCAAAGTTTGGTACAGAATAAAAGTTTTAGATTTGAAAACTATTCAAACAAGTATTCATAGACGATAAATTATGGGTTTAGGAAGTTACTGGGGCGAAGTAATGGATGTACTTCGAGAGATTATTCCTGTTTATGATAAAGTAAATTCTATCATTTCACTGGGTAAAGATGGCGAGCACAGAAATCGTGGAATTTCACAAAGAGTATTTCCAGGTAACAAAATTTTAGATGCAGGCTCTGGTTTTGGTAATATGTCAAAGGTCGCATTAAAACAAACTGATGGAAAAATTTCAATCACACTTTTTGATCCTCTAGTACCTATGCTCAAAAACACAAGTATGCATTTTGAAAAATTACCAGATATGGCAAATGGAGTTTTTGAGCACATTCCATTTAGAGATGAAGAGTTTGATGCAGTTTTGTGTGGATATTCATTGAGAGATGCAATCAATTTGAGAATTGCAATTTCTGAAATTCATCGAGTACTGAAAAAAGATGGTAGATTTGTTATTGTTGATTTAGGAAAACCAGATAATGCGTTTATCAGAGTAGGTGTTTCGTTTTATCTAAGATGCATTCTTCCTATTCTTGCATTTATTGCAGGAGGAAGACTTGGATTAAAATTTGGAACATTGTATGGTACATTCAAAAGATGGCCTCAAAACAAAAAGCTTGAAGGATTGTTACTAGAAAAATTCTCTAGAGTAGAATTTGAGAAAGATCTTATGGGTGGAGCAATAATGGTTGCAGCATACAAATGAACAGAGCTCTGATTCTAGTCAACATTACTGCTTTAATCATTGGAATTTCATATGGACTGCATGGACCAATTTTACCATTATTTGCAAAAAATGTTATTGGTGCTACGTATTCTGAACTTGGATTAATTGGATTAACTAATTTCATTCCTTACATGTTTATTCCACTTTTTGTAGGAATTCTTCTTGATAGGTTTAACAGTGGATATTTACTTGCATTAGGAGCTGCTATCAATTCTGCATCAATCTACCTTCTATCAATCGCACAGTCAGTTCCAGAAATAATGGGATTCAGAATAATGACAGGAGTAGCTCATGCATTTTTTTGGCCACCATGTCAGGCTATAATCGCTACTGAGAGTACAGAAAAAAACAGAGTCAAAAATATCTCTTGGTTTACAATGTTTTTCGTTATTGGATTTATGGTAGGTCCATTACTTGGCACAGTATTCCTTGAGGGTCTTGATATTACCTACAGAATTCTATTTCAGATTACAGCATTTATTCTGGCTACTGCAATAATCTCTGCACTAATTATCTCAAGAAAAAGAGTTAGAACTCATCATGAACGATTATCTTTTTCATCAATTAAGGAGATGAAAAGATTTCCAGAAGTAATAATCTTATTGATTTTCTGTACATCTTCTTTTGGAATAATTCTCACAATCTATCCAGCATTTCTAAATGACAATGGAATGGGGGCTACAGATATTTTGTTATTGTATTTTGTTTTTGGAATATCACGTGTTGTATCTCTTGCATTAGTTGGAAAGTTTGCAAAATATTCAAGTCAGACTTTGATTGCTGCAACAATGGCAGTGTCAATTGGATTGGCCATATCAGTTGTTGCAGATTCAATTATTGGTTTTGCAGTTTCATTGATTCTGATGGGATTCGGGTTTAGCATATTTTTCCCCTTGACGTTAGAAATAATTTTGAGCAAGACCAGAAAAGAAATTTCAGGAAGATTAATTGGTGCATATGAAACAGTTTTTGGAATAGGTTGGGCAATAGGACCAATTATTGGCGGTCCAATCACGCAATCATTTGGTGATGAAACACCATATCTGATATTTTGCGTGATAGGAATAGGAGTTACACTGTTCGCTATAATGTCAAGAAAGAAACTAGAGCCACAAAGAATCCAAAACTGAAATTGATTATAGGCATAAATCTTGAACATTACCTTTAATTTCAAATGAGAGTGTTCCATGGTATGTTTGATTTCTCGTTGAACATAGCTGGAAGCGAATGGATGATCATCATTTTTGTCGCGATAGTTTTGATTTTAGGAACAGGGAAGCTTCCTGGTGCTGCAAAAAAACTTGGGAAAGCTGTTAATGAATACAACAAAGCAAAAAACGAAATTCAAGACCAGATGAAGGTAGGAGAAGAACAATCACCAAAAATTACGGGACCAGTAGAGACAGAACGGAAAAAGTTAGAAACCATGGCCAAATCAATGGGAGTGAACGTGGAAAAAACAGACGATGAATTAAGAAAAATGATTTCAGAGAAGATGGGTCAGAAAAAAGATGATGATCCAGAAAATAACTAATAGATTATTGTGATTTCTTTATTCTGTACATATTTTTATCAAGTCGTTTTTTGGCAAATTTGTAATAGTCAGGAACTATTTCAAAACCAAGAAATCTTCTGTTAAGAGATTTGCTTACAACTGCTACCTGTCCTGAACCAAGAAACGGATCAAATACAATGTCTTTCTTTTCACTAGAATATTCCAATAATTTTTTAATTAATTCGGAAGGAAGTTTAGTTGGGGTTTTTTCATAACCAGTCCAATATTCTCTTTTGATATCCCATACATCCTCTTTGTCTTTGTAATGAAGACTTCTTCCATCTTTTGTTTTATCGTCTTTTTTGAACCTAGAAAATGGGAAGAATTTTCGCTTCTTATCATTTTTACAGACATAAAGACAATGATAATGAGAAGTGACAAATTTCTTTTTAGTGACTACACCAAATTGATATTTCCAAATTACATGATTAATAGTAACAAATCCAACATCGTCCAGTGCTCGTAAAATATCTTTGAGGTTATTCCATCCTGAAAAAACATACATACTTCCTGAATCCTTTAGAATTCGAAAAACTTCACTCATCCACGTAAATGAAAAATCATAATAATCCTCTGGTTTGATTTCTGTGTATCCAGATAAAACCCTAGATGAAGTTCTGTTGTAATTTGCTTTTTTTGCTTTAAAGTTAATGGCAAAAGGAGGATCGGTAATAACAAGATCAATTTTATTTTTAGGAATTGAATTCATTCCTTCAATACAATTTAAATTGTAAATTTTGTTGATTTCGATCTTTTTCATTTGTAAATTCAAGATTATTTCCTAGCTTAATAATGTCATAGATCAATAGTAGTGATCAAACAATAAATCACTAATCATTTCTTATCAAATAGATCTTGAAATTCTCATGTCCAAAATGTAAGTCAAAAATGGAGATTCAGAAAACATTTAACAAAAAAATGCATATCTCTTGTGGAAAATGTGGTATTGAAGATCTATTAGAATTTTCAAAAAATGTTGATGAGGTATTTCTTGAATTTCTTTCAAGATTTGATGAAGGCTTAGTTACAGAAAAAGGACTCTCAGAAGAGCTAAAAAAAGAAGGAATTGTTAGAGGAGAAAATGAAATAAAAGAAATGATTGGTAAAAACAAGCCAGATAAAATTACAGAAGAAATTCTATTTTCAAAAAAAGACTATATCTCGGAATACAAGGTTTTGAAGAATCCCGAGCCTAAAATGGGCTGTAAAGTTGAAGACTTTGGACTAGATGAATCCATTTCTGATCATCTAAAAGAACTAAAGATAGAACAATTTTACAAATTTCAGGAAGAGTCAATTCATGAAATTATCTTTGGAGAAAATGTTGTAATTGAAGCACCTACTGCATCAGGAAAAACTGAGGCATTTTTAATTCCAGTAATTCAAAGAATAAAAAAAGATGCAAATGATGGAAATGTCTTTGCAATTTTTGTGTATCCTACAAAAGCTTTATCACGAGATCAATACCCAAAAATTCAAAAATTTGCAGAAAAGATTGGAATTAATGTCAAAGTTTTTGATGGAGATACAGAACTAACAGAACGAAGAGAAATTATTGAAAATCCACCACATATTCTAGTCACAAATTTTGATATTTTGCATTATCACCTTTGTCATCAGACAAAGTTTTCATCGTTATTATCTTCAACAAGAGTTCTTGTAGTAGATGAAGCACATGTATACTCGGGAATTTTTGGATCAAATGTTCATTATATCATTAAACGACTCAAAAGGATTTGCAGTAACAAATTACAGTTTGTTGCAGCATCAGCTACACTTGATGATGCAAAAGAGTTTTGTCAGCAGTTATTTGGAGAAAAAATGCAAATTATTCATGGTTCTGGAAAAAAGGGTCAGACAGATTTTGTAATGTTGTTTCCATCTCTTAGAACTCAAAGAGCATTGATGGTAGAACTAACAAAGAAATTGACTGAAAAAAATCACAAGACGATGGTGTTTAACAACTCCCATCTAAACTCTGAGTTATTAGCAATACAAGCAAAAAAACAAAAAGTCAACATCAAAGTTCACAGAGCAGGTTTGATGGCAAATTATAGAACTGCAGTTGAAAAACAATTCAAAGAAGATAGGCTGCAAGCAATTTCATGCACTCCTACGCTTGAATTAGGCATAGATGTAGGCAATGTTGATTGTGTTATATCATCCACTATTCCAGTAAACAGACTAATTCAAAGAATTGGAAGAGCAGCAAGAAAGGGACAAAGAGGATATGCGTTTTTGGCATTGGGAAACGATCCTATTTCTCAATACTACAAAAATCATCCTGATGACTATTTTGAGGACACTGAAAAAACATACATAGATCCAAAGAATCCGTTTGTAGAAGAATTTCAAGT
>JACAST010000056.1 GCA_013390765.1 Marine Group I thaumarchaeote
ATAAGTACAGACAGCACAATCTGCACCAGATGTATCGGGAAAGATTGTTTTTTCAGCCTCTATTGACATCCCTAAGATCTCTTCAGATGATAATTCCTTAAACAATCCGCAGATTGAAGCAACTGCGGCAACACAGCATGCGGACGATGATCCAAGTCCTACCCCAATTGGAATATCAGAATCTATTGTAATTTCTAACCCACTAACATTTTGATCAGAATTAATTATTTTATTTGCCAGATAAACAAACGGTCTAAACTCATTCTTCACTTCTTCATGCGAAGACGAAATGGGTACTTCAATTGTTCCCAATTCTGAATTTATCTTTATGGTTTTATTCTCTGTAAAAGTTGTTGTTACTGTTACCCTTTTGTCTATTGCGGCAAGAATTGCTTTGGTTCCATGAACAACAAAATGTTCACCAAACAGAATTATTTTTGCCGGTGCTGACGCTATTGATTTCAATATTTTGGTTTAAGGTATTGCTCTATAATTCTTCTTCCACTTCGACAGTCTTAGTTTCAAAGTCTTCAATTTCATATTTCATTGTTTCTGAATCTTGAAGAATTTCACGAGCTAACAGCCAATAAACTGTTGCTAGGGCTTTTCTTCCCCTGTTATTAGCAGGAATAACCAAGTCAAGTTTTGACGTCACATTATCAGTGTTAGCAATTCCTATTACCGGAATTCCTGCATTTGTAGCTTCAGTAACCGCTTGAGCATCAACCTGAGGATCAGAGATTATGATTAGATGTGGCTCTGAATAATATGGCAGTAATGGATTTGTAAGGGTTCCAGGCATGAATCGTCCTAACATTTTTTTTGCACCAGTTAATTCACAGAACTTTTCAATTGGTGTTGTAGCATAAGCCCTTCCGGAATATGCAATCACTTTCTTAATGTCAAATTTTTTTATAAACCTAGCAGCAGTCTCAATTCTGTCTAAAGTAATATCCAAATCAAATAGGTATAGACCATCAGGGCTAGATTGTGTGATGTACGGAATCATAAATTTTGTTTTGACTTCAGTCCCTACCCTTATTCCAGTCGAAAGAATTTTCTTTATAATTTCTTCGTGCTCCGACTGTTGACTCATTTGATTTTTAAACCTCAGCCATGCCTTGTATTAAATCATGCTCTGAAAGGCGGATCAACTCATTTAATTTTGCAACTCTCTCTCCTCCAACAACACCAACTTTTAACATCTTAGAATTAGTTCCTATTCCTATGTGAGAAATCTGTGAATCTATTGATTCTCCAGAGCGATGTGACGTGATCAATTTAATGTCATTGTTACTTGCTACTTTGACAAATTCTAATGCATCATACAAGCTTCCAGCCTGATTTACTTTTAAAATTGCAGCATTGCATGATTTATTTTCAATTGCTTTTTTTAGTATGTCTTTGTTTGTTACGGTTAGATCATCACCAACTATCATAGTTTTAGGAAATTTTGAGACCAGTTCAGACATATCCCCAAATGCTTCTTCATGCACAGCATCTTCTGCATAGATTAATTTGTATTTTTCAATAATACCTGCAGCAAATTCAATTTGCTTTTCTGGTGTATTTTCAAATCCTGCTCTTTCGTATACATACAGATGTTTTTCTTCGTCCCACTGAGTTGATGATGCAAAGTCAACTCCCAATGATACCTCCTTTCCTAAAGTGTACCCCAAATTTTCACAAGCCTTTGCACAAAGTTCTAAAGCTTTTTCATTATCACATTTTGGAGCCCATCCTCCTTCATCTCCTCTTCCGTTTGTAAAACTTGGATCGGCTTTTTCTATCACATTCCGTAATTCTTTATGAACTTTGAAATTTGTTTCAATAGCATTCCTAATCGTTTTAGCGCCTGGCGCAGAAATTAGAATTTCTTGTATGTCTGGTGTTCCAGGTCCTGCGTGCGCCCCACCACCTAAAATATTTCCTATCGGGATTGGAAATCTATATTCATTTTGCTCTGAAATTAATTCAAACAATTGCTTTCCAACTGCTTTTGATGCTGATTCCATTGAAGCAATCGTAATGGCATAAGCTAATGCTCCACCAATCTTTGAATAGTTAGACGTTTTATCTATCGACTTTAGTGTTTCATCAATTGATTTCAAGTCACTTGGCTCAAATTCAAGAAACTTCTTTGAATTTTCGTTTAAAATACGAAGACTTTCCTCAGGACCATCATCAGGGAAGCTAACAGCTTCATATTTTCCAACACTTGCGCCAGATGGCGCAGATGTTCTACCTAGGTATTGGTTGTCAGAAATTACGTCTACTTCTATAGTCTTGGTACCTCTACTATTATGGATTATCCTACCTTTAATTGACGTAATTTTAGCCAATCTATTCTAACTCTGACTGAATCTCTGTATTCCTTTTGTACATAGCTTCATAATACGGAAGTATCTGTTGTATTGTCTCAACTGTGGTCAACATCATTCTTCTACAGCAATACCTATCAATCCCTAATGAATCTAATATTTTTGCTGGTTCTTCACCTGACTTTACCCTATTCTGATATTCTTCAAATTTATCAGCAACAAGATTACCACACGTAAAACATCTTACAGGTACTAACACATCTTCAAAAAACAGTTAAGGATTATAAAAACCCTGCAAGGAAGTTCTTTGCGGGTGTCGCCCAGCCTGGCCAAAGGCGCTAGCTTGAGGGGCTAGTCTCTTAGGAGTTCGTGGGTTCAAATCCCATCGCCCGCACTTCTAAAAATTATATTATTATTTTTTTGTCAAAGCTTTGACGAAATGGTTTCTTCTGATCTCTTCAGTAATTACTGCTCTTGTTTCTTCTACAAGAATACGATTAACATCCAATTTTCTTCTTGTTTCCTTTACAATTTTATCATACATTGCAAATGGGTAAAGAGTTTGATAGAGATTTTCCATAACACTAAAAATTCTATCGGCTTTCTTTAGTTCTCCATTCCTGATATTATCCAACACCAGTCTTTTCAGCTCGCCAATGCAATCAAGCAATCCCAAAATATATGATTCCTCTGAAACTTTTAGAGATTTTAGTGAAGGGATTTCCTTATTTTCTATTACAGCCAAAAATGAATGAGCCTCAACAAATTCTTGCTCGGGTGTTATAAGATATTTTTGAAAGTTATCCTTTGCTTTTTTTCGGTTCCTTTTCAAAACTACTTCCGCTTTCTTGATTTTTTGCTTTGCCAATCTGAGATCACCTTTATGAGCAGCTATGATGGAATGACTGCATAAGATTACAACATCTCTCGTATTTTTTATCAAAAATTCTCTTGATGCATTGGTAGCTTTTAGAGACTTTGAAATTCTCGGCAGCGATGATTTTACGTTCTTTAATGTCATGATCTGTTTTAAAAAAACTGGGATAAAGTCGTTTGCCAAAGGGCTTAATTGCTCTATTAATTTGGTTTAGACATGTGCATAACTGTCAAACAAATGATGCAGATTGAGGAAAATGGTCATCAGATGGGATTTTTGAGAAAATTTATGATGGAAAATGCTGGTGCGGCAGCAGCAAAAAGACTAGTAGAAAAATTTGGAGATGTAAAATCAAAAAGAGTTTTGGTTTTTGCTGGGCTTGGAAATAACGGTGGTGATGGTTTAGTAATTGCACGACATTTGGCAGGATACGGATCAAGTGTAATTGTTTTTCTTTTGGGTGAGCCTAATTATATTAGAACAGAAGAATGTTCATGGAACTGGAATTTGTTAGAAAAAATGGAATCAATAAAATTACTTACCGATGTAAATCTTGAGCATCTTAAAAATTTAGATAAATTTGATATAATAGTTGATGGAATTTTAGGAACTGGTATTTCAGGTGAAATAAGGGAGCCTCAAGCATCTACCATCACATATATCAACAAATCAAATGCATTCAAGCTAGCTGTTGATGTTCCTTCTGGCGTAGATCCAGATACTGGAAATAAAAATTCGCCGCATGTTACAGCAGACATGACAGTTACGTTTCACAGAATGAAGGTTGGCATGCCAAAAGCAAAAGACGTATGTGGTGAAATTTTCGTTGAAAAAATTGGGATTCCTCCAGAGGCAGAGATTGGTGTTCTATGAAGGTGTATCAAATTCCAGTTGGTCCAATGCAGAATTTTTCATACATTGTTGAAGATGAATCTACACATGAGGCAATTGTGATTGATCCATCGTGGGATTTGGAAAAGTTAACTGAAATTATCACCGAACAAAATCTCAATCCCAAGTATATCGTTAATACTCATTGGCATGATGACCATACCAGAGGAAATGAGGAATTGGCAAAAGAACTTAGTGTAAAGATTGTTCAGCATAATGCATCACAACTAAAAAATGACTTGACAGTTTCAGATGGGGATTCTATAAAATTTGGCTGTTCTGAACTTGCTGTATATCACACGCCTGGACATTCAAAAGACAGCATTTGTCTTGTGGGTGATGGAAAAATTTTTTCAGGTGATACTTTGTTTGTAGGAAACTGTGGCCGAATTGATTTGCCAGGAGGAAGTGCAAGGGAACTTTATCACAGTTTGGCTGATGTTATTGCAAATCTTAGTGATGATCTGGTTTTGTATCCAGGTCATGATTATGGCTCATCTTCAACATCCACTATTGGAAACGAAAAAAGAACAAACTTTGTAATGCAAAAGGTCTCGGAGGCAGAATTTGTTGAACGAATGGGTGGTTAACTACGTCTGATATCAAAATTCAT
>JACAST010000006.1 GCA_013390765.1 Marine Group I thaumarchaeote
TACTTTCTGCTCTTTTTTTAGATCAACTAATGTAATATCTGCATCAGAATTAAGTTCAAGCGAACCTTTTGCAGGATACATACCAAAAATTTTTGCAGCATTCATACTAGTGAGATTTGCTAATTGAGAGACGGAAATTCTATTTTTGTTTACACCCTCACTTAGCATTAATGGTAATAGTGTTCCAATACCTGGAAAACCTGCAAGAGCATCCCAAACCGTATTTCCATCTAGTTTGAGTTTTAACTGATTTGCAACATGGTCCGTTCCAATTGTATTTATCTGGTTTTGACTAATTGCATTCCAGACAGATAAAATATCACTTTCACTTCTGATTGGTGGCATTACTTTAGCAAGATAACCCTCTTGGTTTTCATGAGAGAGTGTTAAATAATGAGGGCATGTCTCCACAAAAATTTTTGTTCCGTTTTTTCTTTCTTCGCTAATTTGTTCTAATGCACGACGTGAACCTATATGAGCAAAATAAAGAACACAGTTAGAATCTCGAGCATATTTTGAAATAGTTTTAATTGATTTTATTTCCGATTCGGAAGGTCTGCTTTCAGACCACGCATGAAGCCCATCTAGATTTTTTTCCCTAGCCTTTTTTATTCCACAACCGCATTCTTCGTAATCTTCTGCATGAACTAAAACAGGACAGCCAAGTAAAGATGCATTTTTCACAACTTTTTGAACAATTTCGGAAGTTACTTCTACATGTTCTTCTTGTAATAGATTTTTTCCTGGTTCCATATCCATGTAAACATGATCAACTTCTCCTCCTAGATTCATGTATAACTTGAAGGAAGTAACACCATTTTCTAAACAATATTGCATTTCATCTGCTTGTTTCAAATTAAAAATTGACGCGTGAATCGCATAATCTACATAATGAGATTTTGAGCTTGCGTTTAACTGTGGTGATAATGAATTCTTAAACGAATCTCCTAGCCGGAGCATTCGCATCATAGTAGTAATTCCACCAATTGCAGCTGCATGTGATTCAGATATTGCAGCATGTTCTATGGGAGAATAAACCCCATAGTGTACATGTGTATCAATAACACCTGGAAGAGCAAGCAGTCCATCTGCATTAATTTTTCTATCGGCTGACGGCATCTCATTTGTCAAACCAATTATTTTACCATCATCTAAAACTAGATTTTTGTCAATTATTCCTGTGGGCAGAACTACATGCGAGCCCACAATCACCGTATCATATGTCATCTAATTCTATTATAAAATCCGATATTTGTAGTTGAGCAAATGAATAAAAACTGATTTAATGATGAATATTGAGGGCTGGTGATTTAGTGGTATAATGCCGCGTTCGCAACGCGGTTGTCAAGGGTTCAATTCCCTTCCAGTCCACCACCTAGAAAACATTATACATAAACTAGGAAACTATATCACATGAAAGTCTTCAACAGCAAAGAAGCTGCGGAACAGTATATGTCAAGTCATACACTAACATTTTCAACCCCTGATCTTACGCTTAAGCGATTCGCATTTTGGTTGGGGGACATAGTTCCTGACCCAAATAACAAAGAAGAAACAATGCCAAGGCTAATGAACTATATTGAGGAAAAGGACTTTGCACCAGCCCAAATTATTGATGATGAAAAATATGAACCATCTGGGGCTCTGCTTTCGGGAAAGCTTTATGGTAGTGCAAACACAAATCCTGATGCAGAAACTAAATTTTGTTCAGAATGTGGCCAGAAAATTTCTGCTTCTGCTAGATTTTGTACTGAATGTGGTGTTGATCAGTAATAATAGAATGCTATCCACAAAAATTACATTCTAGTTCCACAACTAGTACAAAACTTTGCGTTTGGTCGCAAATCAGAACCACAAGAAGAACATTTTCCACCAGATTGTTTCTGTACTAGTGATGGATCTGGAGTAGGCAACGTTCCTGCACTATTAAAACCACCCCCAGCAGAGATTACAGACGCTGGACCACCAACAGGATTTTGTGCCGTACCAGGACGTGGTCCTGGCATACCACCAGCCATCATTCCCGGTGTGCCCATTCCCGGCATTAAGCCTGGAGATTGTGTTCCTCCTTGTGCTAAGCCTCCTGCCATTTTGTCAATTGATTTTTTTAATTCAAAAATAACTTTGATTGATAAAAATTCTAATGCGGAATATGCAACAACATAGTCACCTAGTTTTTGAAAGAACTCCTTATCCGTTAACTTTCCTTTTTTGTACAAATTGTTAGCATCAAGAAAAGATTCGTAATAATCCTGGGATTCATCAAATAAATTATTTAATTTATCTGACAAAAGGTTTAAGGTGTCAACTTCTCCTAGAGACATGAAATTTAATAATTTGCTACAATTATAATTACTTTAGGCTCTATCAAGAAAATAATTTGAGGCTAAAGGTTTTCTATTACCTTGTCAATCATATTTTTGTAGGTTTCTTTAGATGCAGCACCTACTTGCTGGGCAACAATTTCTCCCTTGTTAAATATCATCAAGGTAGGTATGCTGAAAATGTTGTATTTTGATGCTAATTCATTAGCTTCATCAACATTTACTTTTACAAATTTAATCTTCCCGTTATAATCACCAGACAGTTCCTCTACAACTGGTCCAACCATCCTGCATGGTCCACACCACTCAGCCCAGAAATCAACAAAAACAGGTACAGGTGAATTAACAACATCAATTTCCCAAGTTTTTGAATCTGAAACTTTGCTTATCGCCACAACAACATTATCAAGAAATCATACCTAAATATGTTGGGTGTAAAAATCGCAACCTTTCGTTGAATCTTAATTACAAATTAATGAAATATACTTAAATGACATTTTAGGTAAGTGGAGATATGAGTGAAGATTTACGGATTAAAAAATTAAGAGGTTCTGGCGGATTTGTAATAGCGCAAGTAACTGATGAACAACAAAGAAAAGGAAATCTGGGCGGTCCTGATCTCTTTTTAGCGCCAATTGGAAGGTTAGATATAGAAAGTATCAAAAAATACACGTGTAATACTTGCGATAAAGAATATGAAGGAGCTCCAAAAATTGAGTACGAAAACCCCAACGAGGAAGTGGCTGAGAATTTGATTCTTGCAGAGAGGGGACAATATCTTTGTATTACATGTGGTTCTTCCATTGCGGAATATAGAGAATTTAAGAAACCAAATGAATTAGGTGATGTAGGTTACGCAAAACCAATTGAGACACAATCAGAGACTGTTCAGGAACCAGTGAATGATACTCAGCAAGAATCTGATGATCAATACCACACATTTGATGATTTTATGGAAACTGTTCCTGAAACAAAGCCAGTAGACTCAACATTTAATGCAATTTCTGGTATGTCGGTCTTTGATGAAAATGCCAAACAAATCGGAATAGCCAAACAGGTAGGTGTGGATTCTAACAATCAAGTGATTTTAATTATTTCAGATAATGAGGGCAATGATGTGAGTATTAATTGGGAGAGAATAAAAAAAGTTGGTGAGATTATTTTACTTGGAGATTCTTCGACTACGGCAACAGATGTATCTGCACAGCAGGGATTGAGATGCCCAAGCTGTAATTTTGATAACAAACCAGATTCAAAATTCTGTGAGAGTTGTGGAACCAAAATTTAGAAGCAAGATTTATCTAATCATCACAAAGGAAAAAACGTGAATTGACTACAAGCTCAATCAGGGGTATAGTAAAGGACATTATCATTGTGGCTGCATGTGTTGCAGTAATTTGGATTGGTCTTACGGCTTATTTTGGCGCACAAAATCCATTCTATGTGGTTTCTAGCGGAAGTATGTATCCAGAATTAGCTATGTATGATATTATAGTAATTTCTGGACATGCATTATTTGAAGACGTGAAAATTGGAGATATTATCGTATTTGACAGACCAAAAGATCACGATAAGGTGATTGTTCATAGGGTAGTTGCGGTTGTTGATGACGATCCATTAACATTAAGAACAAAAGGTGACAATAATCAAAATTCTATAGTCGGAACAGATTATCCCATAACTGAAGAAGAATATATTGGAATAGTAGTTCATGTAATTCCACAAGTAGGATTCATCACAAAAATTTTGCAACCACCGATTAACTACATTATCATTGTCGTAATTATAGGAATAATGATTATTAGACAAATTACAAAAAGCAAGAAGAAAGCATTATTAGAGAAAGTAAAAGCAGAGTCAGAAATTAAGGATTTTAACGAATCTCAACCTAATGGGAAAATAGATCAATTACCTATGGATGCAGAATATATTGAATCAAAAGATTTTACCACCCAAGAAAAAAAACCTACTGATAAACTTGACGAAGAAAATACTAAATCAGAAGGCATACCGGAATTTTTTCTTGACAAGGAAAAAGAATCTGAAGAAAAAAAGTAATAAGATTACTCTTTAGAATTGTCTATTTTGAAAACTCGTTTGAAGTAATCAGCGTTTTCTAGGGTTTCTTCGCCTTTCTCTTGGACTTTAGCCAGATCTTTTGCAAGTTTTTTCTTGTAACCTAGTTGCATTATGCGTGCAATTTGAATTCTCTGGGCTTGCGGTGAGCCTGCCCCATGCATTGATTCTGTAAGATAACCCACAGCATTTCTACCCATGGTCATGTTTTCAATCAAACGTAAAATTCTCATCTTGTTTTCAACGTCAACACCCTTTCTTGCCTTCAGGTATTTTTTGAGTAGTGGTCCTGTTTCTGGACTTCTAAATTCAGCTTCAGATGGCAGTGTAACCATTAGTCCGCCAGCAATGTCTTGTGCAAACCTGGCTATTTGATAAGGGAAGCGTGTAACGTTGTGTTTGCACACGTTTGCTAACATATCGTCGTTTTGCCAAACTCCAGACTTCATTTTATGAGATTGATACGATGACGCAATTCCCGTGCCGTAGATCGACTCGTTTAGATGAGTCATCTCAACTAGTTTATCCTTGATGTGAGAAACATTAGGTATACCATTATAGTCTGCTATAGAAGCTGCAGCACCAATAAGAACGTCACCTACACCAGTCTTACAAACATAGCTTCGTCTGTGATAACATGTAAACCTCTCAATTAACATAGATGCAAATTCGTACTCACCATCCATGAAGATCAATTCATTTGGAATGAAAGCCCTGTCAAAGATTACCATTGCTTCTTGACCAGAGAATTGAGAGTTACCTTGATCCATATCACCAGGTTCCATACTTCTTGTATCACATGACTGCCTGCCATAGATGTAAGTTATTCCCGGAGCGTCTACTGGAATGCAGCCAACAATTGCATAATCTTTATCTTTTTCAGTCAATCTTATGGCCGGCATAACAATCATCCAATGAGAGTTAATACAGCCAGTCTGGTGAGCCTTTGCGCCAGAAATGTAAACACCCTTGTCATCTCTATCTACGATATGAAGAAATAGGTCAGGATCTTCTTGCTCAGTTGGTCCCTTACTTCTGTCGCCTTTGACATCAGTCATGGCTCCACCAATTACTAGATTTTCATGCTGAACCATCTTGATAAATTCTAACAACCTTTTATGATATTTTGTTCCGTGTTTTTCATCCATCTCAAATGTAGTTGAGTGAAGTGAGTTTAGTGCATCCATACCAACACATCTTTGGAAGCAGGTACCAGTAAGTTGTCCTAGCTTTCTTTGCATCTTGTTTTGTAGAACCACATCTTGTGCACTTTCGGCAATATGTAAGAAGCGGTTTACTCGTTCTCCTGTGATAGATGATTTTGCTGACGCAAGATCTTCTTCTTCAACAGCAAGATCATAAGTTTTTGCAACTGCGTTTATTGAAGGGCGAATAATTGGATGGTCAACAGGTTCTTTGACTAGTTTACCAAACAAGTAAACCTTGAGATTACGACCCCTCAAACTTTCAATGTATTCTTCACCAGTTCTGATAGGCCTTACTGTTTTTTGCATATCTTAACTACTCAATTCTATTATAAATATTCTAAAAGTATTTTGGTCGTAGCTCTAGCTAATTTAGATACCGATTCTAACATCTAGTATTTTACAGCCTTCACCTTTTTCCATGACCAACACTGGATTCATGTCAAGTTCTTTAATTTCTTTAAAATCAGTGACAAGCTGTGATAACCGTTGAATACATTCAGAAAGTTTTTCTACATCAGAAGGTTTTTCGCCCCTTACTCCTTCTAACAGCTTCTTTGTCTTGATTGACGAAATCATATCATTCGCTTCTTGGTCAGTTACAGGTGCAAGTCTGAACGTAACATCTTTCAAGATTTCAACATAAATTCCTCCCATGCCGAGCATAAGAACTGGACCAAATCCAGGCTCAAGCTTGGAGCCAATGATCATCTCTTTGCCACCCTTTACCATCTCAACAACCAAAACTCCTTTGATTTCGGCGTTGCTGTCATATTTTTTGGCATTACCAACAATTTCTTTGAAGGCGTTACGAACTTCCTCATCGTTTGTCAGGTTAACTTTAACGCCACCGGCATCTGATTTGTGAACTATTTGGGGTGAAGCAATCTTCATGACGACAGGGTATCCAATTTTATTTGCAGATTCGACAGCCTCATCTTCCGTCTTTGCAAGAATATTTTTTGGGAGTGGAAACCCATATGTATTCAAAATTTCAAGACCCTCCTCTTCAAGAAGATTGGTTCTTCCCTCTCCTTTTACTTTGTTAAATATTTTCTTGACTTTTTCCCGGTCGGCTTCAAATTTCGTAATGTTACCTTCCGGAGTTTTTATCCATTCAACAAATCGAAGCATTGCCTTGAGTGTACGAATGGAACCTTCTGCGTATGTATAATACGGAACGTCGCCGTTTGCAAGAATTTTTCTATTTGTTATACCTTCGTCTAAGCCCATTAAACTTGCAAGCATTGTTTTCTTGTATTTTTTTGACATTTTTACAATTACTTCTGCAAGCTTGTCATAATCCAATGTTGCAGAAGGAGTACACATTGCGATTACAGAACCAACATTCTTGTGTGCAAGAACTTCGTTCAAAACATTTTCAAATCTGTTAAAGTCCGCATCACCCACTATGTCAACTGGGTTTCTTGAACTGCCCCAAGGTGGAATAACTGCATCTATTTTTGGTCTAATCTCTTCAATCTTTGCCATTTTGATTCCAAGTTTAGAGCATGAATCAGTTGAAATGATTGCTGGACCGCCAGCATTTGAAACGATTACAAGATCACCTTCTGTAGGAAGGGGCTGTTTAGAAAATGCGGTTGCATAATCAAAAAGTTCCTCCATAGTGTCAACTCGAATGGCACCTGACTGTTTGAGTACAGCGTCATAGATTTCATCCGAGCCCATCAAGGCACCTGTATGGGACATCGCTGCCTTGGCACCCTCAGGGCTTCTACCTGCCTTCAAGACTAGAACTGGTTTTTTAATTTCGTTGTACTTTGTAATTTGCTTACAGACTTTAAGAAACTCTTGACCGTTACCCATGTCTTCTAGATACATCACAATTACCTTGGTCTGTTCGTGGTCTGCTAGCATTTTTAATACGTCAATCTCTGTCATATCCGCCTTGTTTCCCATGCTAACAACGGCAGAAAACCCAATTCCCTGTGCACTTGCGTCTTCTACAAGTGCAGCACAAATTGCACCGCTTTGTGATACTAAAGCAATTTGACCAGACTTGGGAGTTATTTTTAGAAATGTAGAGTTCATCATAGTTTTTGGTTCTAAATTCATCACGCCAAGACAGTTTGGACCAATGACTTTTACACCGTACTTGGTGGCAATATCTTTCAGTTTTTGTTCTAGTTTTTTCCCTTCTTCATCTACTTCTTTGAATCCCGCAGTGATTACAATAGCACCCTTGATTCCCTTTTTTCCACATTCCTCAAGAACTACTGGAACTATCGTATTCTTTGTGATCACAACTGCAAGATCAATGGGATCAGGAACATCCAGAACACTCTTGTATGCTTTTTGATCAAAAACAGTTTCTCTTGTTGGGCTAATAGGATAGACTGTTCCTTTGTAACCGTTCATAATGTTGGATGTGATTGCACGACCAACACTTCCCTGTTTGTCAGATGCGCCTATTACGGCTATAGATTTTGGAGAAAGGAAAACTGATTCTGACATTGCGATAAATTCACCAACTAATTTTCTATAATAAAGTTATTCATGATTATCTAACTACCTAACATTTTTCCTGCAAGATTTTTACTCCTTGGCACCCATGTAAGTGTAAGATTGGAAAATTTTGCCATTAGTGACCAAGCCTCTCTTGCTAGAGAACGGAGTTCTTCGTTGTTAATTGCAAATTCATGATTTAGTTGGTTGACTGTATTCTTTGAATCGCTGAAAATTATAATTTCATCATTTGAATTTTCAAATTTTTTTAATGCAGAAATTATTGCCATGTATTCTGCTTGATTATTAGTAATTCCTGGTTTATTTTCATAATTTGATTCACCAGTCTCCCTAACAAAAAATCCATAACCAGAATTTGTTCCACCGGAACCGTCAACGTAAATGTTAAGTGTCATCCTTATACCACCCTGTAATTTTTACAAGAAAATTGATAATAACCATGTAAATAGAGACAGCGATAATCTGTCCTATTATTGATGCTAAGTATGGCTCATAATCAACTGTTAGAAAGTAAAATTGAAATCCCCACCTAACTATTGTGTAAATGATTTCTGCGATACCTAGTGAGGCAATAATTTTTACTAAATCTGTCTTAAGTAGTGGCCAATTTGTTTTTCCCGAATTTAGTCTGTATTTGTTTCGATTATCTAGATATAGCAAAAAACCAAGTATTGACAAAAATGTTCCGTGATCAGCTAAAAGAGTAACAGTTGCGTTAAGATAATGTTCTTGTTCTATAAGCATCTGCGCCACTATAGCTGAAACTATAAAATCTACTGCAAATGCTATGAAAATATTCCTGTTTAGTTTTAGATATTGTTTGTATACGTCTTTCATACTTAACCAGAAATTACTTTACTTTTATGCATAGAGAAAAACGATAAATTAGAACTCTAGTATCCTATATCATGATGTTAAATTATGCCGAACCTGTCTACCGACCACCATCCGAAGCAAAATCGCTAATTTTTCAAATAACAATAGGTTGCTCATTTAACGAATGTTCATTTTGTGATATGTACAGAAATAAGGAATACAGTGAAAAATCATGGGATGAGGTCAAAGCGGAAATTGACTTGATGGCGAAACAACTTCCAGACACAACTAGAATTTTTCTTGCGGACGGCGACGCGTTGAATTTATCAACGGATTATATGGTTAAGATCATTGAATATCTTTACAATAATTTTCAAAAATTGGAAAGAGTGTCTTGTTATGCAATGCCTATGAATTTGCTGAAAAAGACTCCAGAGGAACTGAAAAGAATGAATGAGGCGGGTCTGAATATGCTATACCTCGGAATAGAAAGCGGCTCCGATATTATTTTAAAGAAAATTACAAAAGGTGCCACATCTGAAACGATCATAAGAGCCTGTCGAAAAGCGATAGAAAATGGATTTACATTATCATGTATTATTATTTTAGGATTGGGAGGAAAAACTTACTCGCAGGAACATATCAAAGAAACTGCTCGTGTTGTTAACGCTTCATCACCGCACTATCTTGGCACATTAACTTTGATTTTAGAAACAGGCGTTAAAGAAGAATTTCTAACAAAGTTTGGGGAGAAATTTCATCCAATCAATGATGATGAGGCTTTGGTTGAACTACAAAACCTAGTTGAACAAATTGACGTTAAAGAAAAAATGATATTCAGAGCAAATCATGGCTCTAACGCATATAATATTGGTGGTACTTTCCCTGACGAAAAAAATGTTATACTTGAAAAAATCTCTTGGTTAAAAGAACATCCTGAAAATGTTAGACCGGAGGGCTTTAGAGCTTTCTAAAAATTAAATTTTTTCCAGTAATGATTTCAAGTGTTCAGGCAAATCTGGTAATTCTGTGTGACTCTGATTATTTTGTAAAATTTCAGGACCAATTCTGCGCACACGTTGTGTTCCAATAAGAGTATCGAGATTACGTAGGATATCTTTTTCTGGTAAAATATTTTTTAGTTTTTCAACCAATTCTTCTTCTTTTTCATATTTTTGAATTGCATATTGAATTAACGTCATTTTATCATTCATAGATAATTCACTCAATTTAATATCTTTAATAATACCAGACTATAAAATATTCGAATTTTAATATGGGTCCACAGGGATTTGAACCCTGGATTTTCGCCGTGTAAGGGCGACGTCATAACCGACCTGGACCATGGACCCAGCAAATTTCCTTGTTGAAAACCATTTAAACTTTGAGAAGTTATTTTTTAGATTATGTTGATAGTGAGTTATTATAAAAAAATGTCAGAATCAAACTAACGAATAATAGTGCAAGTTTTTCTTATCAAATAATGAATTCAATAGTAATTGCAAAATTTGGTGGAAGTGTAATTGGGGTTGATGGGATATCCATACCGATAATAATTCAAAGGATTAACTCCCTATGTAAGAATGCCAAAGTGATAGCTGTTTTTTCAGCTCCCTTAACTGTTGTAGAAGGAAAACCTACATCGTTAACGGATGTTGCATTACAGCTTGGAAAAAGAGCTGAAGAGGGAAAGGCGTTTGATTTAATTATTTTAAGAAAAACATATGAAAAAATTTTGGAATTAGTAAGTTCAGAATTTCAAGAAAAGTGCAGAAGGGACATTGATGAATTGTTGGATATGGTTAGGATTGAATTAGAAAAAGCTATGGAAAAGAAGGAATTTGCTGATGAGGTTCGTTCTTTAACTCTTGCATATTCTGGTGAAATTTTGATGTCATATGTAATGGAATACATCCTAAAGAGTCAGGGAATCAAATCAAAAGCTGTAAAATTAGAAAATTGGCCAATAATAACTGATAGTAACATTGAATCTGCAAACTTTCTTGCATCAGAATCTAACAAAAAGGTTGAATTTCTTGAAAGACTACTTGGTGAAAACCAAGTTATAACAATTGGAGGTTTTATTGGTCGAACTGCTGATGGAATTATAACAACATATGAGAGGGGAGGTTCTGACAGAACAGCTGCAGACTTGGGAATTTTGCTGCATAAGAAGTTTGACGTAAAAATTGATTTAGAAAAGGACAATTCTGTTGTTTCTGCTGATCCTAGAATTGTAAAACAAGGACTGACAGAAGTACACAGTATTTCATATAACGAGGCAAGATTAGCTGGCATGTTTGGAATGAATATACTAGACCCAATTGCCATTAAAGAAATTTTAGAAAACGGTGCTTCTCTGCCGATAGTTATCACAGATATGAGAAATCCTGAAAAAACTACAACAATTGAAAGAAAAACGACTAATGGAAATGGTCATCCGATTAAAATCATTACTGGAAAAAAGAATTGCGCAATTTTAAGAATAGAAGATGAGTTTGTACACAAACTGTTAGAGTCACTTGAAAATAAAAAAAGATACAGTGAGTTTGTAATACTTTCACCATTTACTAAAGACGGAATAAAATTTTCTAGAATATTATTCTTAGATGGTGATTATGTTAAAAGAAATGAAAAATATGTTTTAGGATTTGATCCACTTGCAACTATCACCTATAATAGAGGTGTAATAACATTGATTGGAGATGAAATGTGGAGAGTGCAACAAATTGTTTCAAAAACTAGCGCAAAGATAGGTGAATCTGGACTAAACATACTCAATATAGACGCACAAGAAGAGACTTCAAGAATTATAGTTGTAGTAGAAGATTCTGGGAATAATATTGAAAAAGCAATCAGTGCAATTCATGAAGAACGCTCTAACATCAAATTCATTTAGGCATAATTATTTAAATTACCAAAATTGGATCAACCAATATGAAAGAAGTAGGAAAGATTTGGATGAATGGAAAATTAGTTCCATTCAAGAATGCAAAAGTACATGTCCTTACCCATGCCTTGCATTATTCTACCGCTGTCTTTGAGGGAATAAGATGCTATAATACTCCTAAAGGGTCTGCAATTTTTCGGCTACCAGAACATGTTGACAGATTTTTCAATTCCGCCAAATTATACGGTATGAAGATTCGTTATACAAAAAAACAAATCATAGACGCTATAATTAAAACGGTAAAAGCTAGTGGTTTGAAAGAATGCTACATTAGGCCAATAGCTTACTATGGATATGGAACTATGGGGCTTACACCTACATTAAACAAAGTTGATGTGTCTATTGCATGTTTGGAAATGATAGGTGAACCAAAAGCTGGTAAATTTTCTGGAGCTAAATGCAAGATTTCAAAATGGATTAGAATTGATTCCAAATCTCAACCTATGCAATCAAAATCTGCTGCAAATTACTCAAATGCATCTTTAGCTCGTGTTGAAGCACTCAAAAGCGGATATGATGAGGCAATCATGCTCAATTCAAGTGGAAAAGTTGCAGAGGGGAGCGCTGAAAATATCTTCATCATAAAAAACGGAATAATTAAAACACCTCCGTTGAATGCAGACATCTTAAACGGAATTACAAGAGATAGCATAATTCGATTGATAAAGTCTAACGGAATTAAATTAATTGAAAAAAACATAACAGTAAAAGAATTGTTAAAGGCTGATGAGGTTTTCATGACTGGCACTGCAGCAGAGGTAAAATCTGTAGCAAAAATCAATAAAACAACTATTGGAAATGGTAAGATAGGAAGTATTACAAAGACACTACAGAAATCGTTTATGGATGTTACAATGGGTAAAGAGCAGAAATTTGCTTCCTGGCTACGTTACATCTAAGTTTTTTACTAAATCAATTTAGTGATATTTATGGAATCACACTCGTTAAATGATTCAAGGCAGGAAATTTGCTGGTTTTGTAAAAAGGGAAGACATTCAGAATGTATGAAGCGGATACCAATCAATGTGAAAACTGATGGAACACATGATTGCTCATTTGACACAGAGATGATTCCTTGTACATGTACACATTAGCATTCAAAGGACGGGTCTAGTGGGATTCGAACCCACGACAGCTGGCTTAAAAGGCCAGTGCGCTACCTGGCTGCGCTATAGACCCCGAGCAAGATACCCAAACTGTATAATTTAGTCTTTACAGATTTTATTAAAAGCTGGAAACTTTAAAATTGAAAGATTCTGTCGGATAATTGAGCCCTTGTAGTATAGTCCGGTCTAGAATTCGGCCCTGTCACGGCTGAGACGCGTGTTCAAATCCCGCCGAGGGCGCCATTATTTTATCAAGGAAAAAACTTCATCCAGAATTTCTTTACTTGCAGCTGCAACGAAAGATAATCGCGTTTCATAGTTAATGTCTGAATCGAGTGGTTGCAAGTTTTCATCTAGCACCAAGCCTCCCGCCTCTTTTACCAAAAGATAGCCAGCAGCTAAATCCTGAATTCTTATTTTTTTTCTTAGATCAATAAAAACATCGATTAGACCTTCTGCAACCATAGCCATCTCTAAGGCATTAGCACCCAAGTGTCTAGTATGATGGTGTTTTTCAAAAATTGGAGCAAGTCTGCTCATTAATTCTGGTGATGAGCCGGAACTATTAATTCCAACAATTTTGTATAATGGTTTTCCTTTATGCACAGAAATTTTTTTGTCATTTTTGAAAGCATCTTTACCCTTTGAAGCATAATAAAGATCTCCCGTTGAAAGATTTGTAACTACAGCATCCGTAACTGAGCTGAGTTTTTCCTCTGTTGAAAATGCTAATGAGCAACAAAAAAATTGTATCCCCCTCACAGCGTTTGTAGTTCCGTCTATCGCGTCCATTATCACAAAACCCTTTGGATTTGGAGATAATTCAACTCTACCACATTCTTCGCCAAGTACTACACAATCAAAATTTATTTCCTTTAGGTAATCAATCACTGTCTTTTCCGCAACTATGTCAATATTTCTTGAAATATCTCCTCCTGCACCTCTCCCAAAATCTCCAGACACTGCTTCCTTAGTACCAGCTAGATCTTTGACATTTTCATAAACAAGTTTTGAAACAGTGCGAAGAATTTCAATTGTATCCATAGATGATTTCAAACAGAAGATAATTTAAATGAAAATTTTTTAAGGCATAAATACCAATTTGGAAATGTCATTCTGTGAGTGGCAAGGACGAATCTGTTACCAGTAAGAGTTCCCTAATGGGAACAAAATCTGGAAAGAAGATAATCAAACAGGGCTTATTCAAGTCTAAAGGATACAGACAATTCAACCAATACAAGGAGGAGTATAAAACAAAGTTTCCAGAATTTGCCAAACGATTCACAAATCAGCTGTTAGAACAAATTAAAGCTGATTCTTCGCCTAATATTACACAACAGAAATTTGGGGAGGAAGTAGGTTCCACTGATATTATTTTAGAATCATCGCAAATTGATCAGATCAAGTCAAAACTGGAAAACGCTGATGTACTTAATGACAGAGTTTTGAGAATTCTAAACTCTAATTTTGTAAAAATGACTTTTCCCGTATTCAACGCGTTGTTTGATGCATCAACAGAATATTTTCAGGATAACAAAGACTCAAAACTCAGAGAAGATATTGTTGATGGGCATATCATTGCAATTGATCTCAGCGAACCTATGGACAGAATTGTTGACAGAGATGAGGATCTGGATTATCTTGACGATTATAAGTTAATGAATCCATACATCCTAAAGCTAGCTAGAGACAAAATTGCAAAAGGTGGAGAAGAAGTTTTAAAACAATTTGAAAATGGATTCAGGGATGCTAGGGTCGGCCAATACCTTGATACAAAATTAAAACAAAATCCCACTGCAATTACCGAAAAAGAACTTGACGAAAGCTACAAAAAATACCGTTCCGTAATGGGCACAGCTGGCTCTAATATGGCACTTTCAAGACAACCACTTGGGGAAATATTTCAAATAGGAATGGGAAAGGCTTCAGAGTCAGTTGGGTGTGGAAATGAGATTGAAGATTCGATTCGAGATAAGGCTGTAAAAATTCCATCATGGCCATTGTATTACAGTTTGTCAACAAATGATGTTAGAAAGGGCTTTGAACTGACTATGGAAAGAAGTAAAATGTATCTAAATGATGCAAGAAAAGCACTTGAGCGTTTGCCTGAAAACTTCTCTCATAGAGCATTTTTAGAATTTTTATTTTTGACAGTGGAACATTATAACGAGTTTTGGTACAAGAGATTACAAAATGAAAACATCTGGTCAGATCTTACAACCAAACTGCCAAAGTGATTTTTCATGATGTGGTCAGAAAAATATCGCCCAAAAAATTTTCTTGATTTAATTGGTAATGAGGAATCTAGAAAATTATTTGTAGAATGGTTTACAAATTGGAAAAAGGGCATAAGACCAATTCTTCTAGTTGGTCCACCAGGTATTGGCAAAACAACACTAGCTAATCTTGCTGCAAAACAATTTGGTTATGATCTTATCAGCCTTAATGCAAGCGATGTAAGAAACAAAAAAAACATTCATGAAATTCTAAGCCCGGTTTTGGGAAATCAGACTGTTTTAGGAACTCCAATGATTTTTATCGATGAGGTAGATGGAGTACATGGAAGGGCAGATTATGGCGGTACTGAGGCTATAATCAAGATTTTGAAGGAACCTACTGTACCAATAGTTCTTGCCGCAAATACAGATTCGTCAGACAAAATGAAAAGTATCAAAAAAGTTGTGAAAACAATAGAGCTGAAACCATTATCGCCAAAACTATTGCGACTTTGTCTAAATAGAATACTGCAACTTGAGGGAGTAAAAATTGACTCAGATTCCATAGCTAAACTTGTTACAAAATCAAGAGGTGATATACGCTCTATGATTAATTTTACACAAGCAAGAGTTACTGGGTTTGATCCTCCTACTGAAAAGTCCTTCGAGTCATTGGATATTGAAGAGGGGATAAATGCGTTTTACAAAGCAAACTCAACTGTTGAGGCGAGATCCATTTTGTATTCTCTCAGAATAGATCCAAGAGAAAAAATTAACGCCTTTTATTCTAGTATTATAACAAGCAAGATTTCTGCGGATGACATGCAAAAATTTTTGCAGGTAATTTCTGAAGCTGATATGCTATATGGAAAAATTATGAAAACACAACAATGGCGTCTATTACGGTATCTAGACGCCATACTTTTGGGATTGTATAAAAAAGATATTCCCATTCGTTATTCCAAGTATAATCTTTCATGGCAACTTCTTAACAGACTCAGGTGGGATGGTACAAAAATAAAGTCCATTATTGGCTCTCTGGCAAAAACTATGCATGTTTCAAAAAGTACTTTTTCAACTCTTTATTTTCCATACTTACTGTACTGTATTAAAAATAAAAAAATAGATTTGGAATTTGATGAATCATTGGAAGAGATTGTACAAAAGGAGGTTGCTTTAATTAAATGAGCTGGGTAAAAATGCCACTCAAATATGATGGCAAATGTGTTGTCTGTAATCTGACTGTTAAGAAAAACGAGATGGGATTTTGGTCTAGGGGCATTGGAGTTAAACATGAAAAATGTGCAGAAAAAAATGTAGATCTTAAATGTATTATTTGCAATGGATCAGTAGGATGCCCAAATTGTGAATTTATTGAAGATTGTAATCCTCAAGCTGTATCTCCACTGTGTATATGTAAAAAATGTGAACAATTAGAAGATCCTTTTGTTTCATACAAAAAGGCAGTCATTGAAAAATTTTCTATACTAAATATTAAAATTTAAGCAATTTGACAGAATTTTATCACAATGCATTCTGACAAAATTAATGAATTTTTAAAAAAAAGAAAGACGGCTGACCAAGCAGGTGGTCAGGATCGTATTGCCAAACAGCATGAGAAAGGAAAACTCACAGCAAGGGAACGAATTAATCTGTTGCTTGACGAGGGAAGTTTTATCGAAATTGATGCACTAGCTACACATCATTACTATCAATATGATATGCAGAAAAAGAAATTCTTTGGCGACGGTGTAGTTGGTGGATATGGAAATATCAATGGACGACAAGTCTACGTTTTTGCTTATGATTTTACGATTTTGGGAGGCACTCTAAGCAAAATGGGTGCAAAAAAAATTACCAAGTTAATGGATCATGCTATCCGCAACGGATGTCCAATTATTGGAATAATGGACTCGGGCGGCGCAAGAATCCAGGAAGGAATACAAAGTCTTGACGGGTTTGGTGACATTTTTTATCACAATCAATTGGCATCAGGTGTTGTTCCACAAATTACTGCCAGCATTGGACCGTCTGCTGGTGGTGCGGTATATTCTCCAGCAATGACTGATTTTGTTATAATGGTAGATAAATTAGGAACCATGTTTGTTACGGGACCTGACGTTGTAAAGACTGTTCTTGGTGAGGATGTTTCGTTTGACGAATTGGGTGGAGCAATGACACATGCTACCAAAAGCGGTGTGGCTCACTTCGTTGTAAAAAATGAATACGAATGTATGGATTATATCAAGACGTTACTATCATACATCCCACAAAACAATACTGAAGAGCCCTCAACTGTACAAAATGATGACGATCCAAACAGGCTGGATCATAATCTAATCAACATTCTTCCTGAAGACTCGCTAAAACCCTATGACATGAAAGAAATTATTCATTCAATGGTTGATAATCACAACTTTTTCGAGGTCCATGAATTATTTGCACAAAGCATTATTGTTGGATTTGCCAGAATGCATGGAAAAACAGTTGGAATAGTTGCAAGTCAACCATTATTTCTTGCCGGTGCACTTGATATTGATTCCTCAAACAAAGCTGCGCGCTTTATCAGGTTTTGTGATTGTTATAATATTCCAATTGTTACCTTAGTTGATACTCCTGGTTACATGCCTGGAACAGACCAGGAACATAACGGAATTATTCGTCATGGCAGCAAACTTTTGTACGCTTATTCCGAGGCAACAATTCCAAAGATTACTATTGTAATTGGAAAAGCATATGGTGGCGCTTACATTGCAATGGGTAGCAAGAATCTAAGAACAGACATTAACTATGCTTGGCCAACTGCACGAATTGCTGTTCTAGGTTCTGAAGGAGCTGTGAATATTATGAACAGGAAAGAACTTGCCAGTTCAAAGGATCCTGAATCATTGAAAAAACAATTGATAGATGAGTTTACTGAAAAATTTGCCAATCCATATGTTGCCGCATCTAATGGAACAATTGATACAGTTATTGATCCTGCTGAAACAAGACCTATGATTATTAAAGCTCTTGAAATGCTTTCCAATAAGCGAGACAGTCAACTGCCTCGAAAGCATGGCAATATGAATCTGTGATGATATGATAAGTAAGGTACTAATTGCTAACCGTGGCGAAATCGCATTACGTGTAATTAAGACATGTAAAGTACTTGGAATAAAGACTGTAGCTGTATATTCTGACGAAGACAGAAATTCTCTTCATGTAAAAAACGCTACAGAATCATATCATATAGGTGAGGCCGCTCCTGCTAAAAGCTATCTTAACCAAGAAAAAATTCTTGACGTGATTTTATCCTCTGGTGCTGATGCAGTTCATCCTGGTTATGGATTTTTATCAGAAAACTCAGAATTTGCAGGTTTGTGCGAAAAAAATAAAGTTACATTCATTGGACCATCTGCTGCATCAATGGATCTTTGTGGTGATAAGCAGCAATGTAAGGCTGCAATGCTTAAGGCGAAAGTACCAATCGTGCCTGGAAGCCCAGATTTAGTAAAAGATGCTGATGAGGCAGAAAAAATTGCAAATGAAATTGGCTATCCTGTAATGCTAAAATCTGTTTATGGTGGTGGTGGTCGTGGCATTAGAATTGTAAACACTGATCAAGAATTACAAGATGCATATGAAATAGTTACAGGAGAGTCAATTGCAGCAGTAGGAAAATCTGCAATTCTTGTAGAAAAATTCCTTGCACAAACTAGACATATTGAATACCAACTTGCCAGAGACAAGCATGGTAATGCTGTTCATATATTTGAGAGAGAGTGTTCAATTCAAAGACGTAACCAGAAATTAATTGAACAAACTCCTTCACCAATAGTTGATCAAGAAACAAGAGATAGAATTGGAAAACTAGTTGTAAATGCGGCAGAGGCAGTTGATTATACCAACCTTGGTACCGCAGAATTTCTCAGAGCAGACAATGGAGAATTTTACTTTCTAGAGATTAACGCTAGATTACAAGTTGAACACCCAATCACCGAATTTGTATCTGGATTAGACCTTGTGAAACTACAATTAGATATTGCAAACGGTGAGCCAATTCCATTCAAACAATCTGATCTTAAAATGAATGGTTATGCAATTGAATGCAGAATTAATGCAGAAGATACATTTTTGGACTTTGCTCCATCAACAGGTCCAGTACCAAATGTTACTATCCCATCAGGTCCTGGCGTTAGATGTGATACCTATCTTTACCCGGGTTGTACCGTATCAGCATTTTATGATTCTCTTATGGCAAAGCTTGTCACATGGGGGCAGACATTTGAAGAGTCAAGATTAAGAATGCTGAATGCATTAAACGACTTTTACATTGAGGGTGTAGAAACTTCAATTCCTCTTTACAAAACAATTTTAGAAACGGAAGAATACAAAAATGGAGAACTCTCAACAAACTTTTTGAAAAGATTTGATATAATTGAGAGACTAAAAGAAGACATCAAAAAACAAAGAAAGGATAAACATCTTGCTGCAATTGCTGCAGCAGTGATGCATTCAACATTTTTCCAAAGCAGGGTGCAATCATCAACTCCGAAGAATCCACGATGGAAGAGTCGAATGGATAGATAGAAAATGGAATTTAAACTTGAGGATATAGAGGAAACTTTCAATGGAGAAATTATTAATAAAATTTCAAACAACGAATATCTAATTAAGATTCAAGATAAAGAACACCACCTTCAAATTCTGAACATCAATTCTCGTGGAATGGAATTTGTACTGGATAATCATTTTCACAGTGTAAACTATATAGAAAATCAAACCGCAGAAATGAAAATTGTTGTTGATGGTGTGCCACTGACAGTCAACATGCATACGAAATTAGACGAGATTGTTTACAGGAATACAGGCGGAACTGATACTCGTTCAGCGCAGATTAATCTGAGAAGTCAAATTCCTGGAAAAGTAGTTTCTATAGGAGTTAAAGTTGGTGATAAAGTCAAAAATGGTGATGTTGTGTGTGTTTTAGAGTCAATGAAGATGCAAGTCTCCGTCAAATCACACAAAGATGGTGAAGTAAAAAATCTAAAAATTAAGGAAGGAGACTCTGTTAACAAAAATGATATCTTGGCTGAAATTGAATAAAATTAATTTCCTTTCTTGAGAAAATCTATAATCTCTTGATAATTTGGCTCTTTTAATGGATCTTCTGAAATCCACTTGTATACTATGGTGCCATTTTCATCAATTATGAATATAGAGCGTTTTGCAAAATTATAGTCTTTTAGATGCAAAAGGTCAGGCGCTAAAATATCATAATCTCTTATTGTTTTGCTGTTGTAATCGCTAAGTATTGGAAAGTTAAAGTTATTTTTTTCAGCAAATGCTTTGTTTGCAAACGGACCATCATTGCTAATTGCAATAACCTGTGCACCTAGATTTGAAATTTCATTCCACGAATCTCTAAAGGTGCATAGTTCGGTCTCACAAACCGGAGAACTGGCGGCAACAATAAACGACAAAACCAATTTTTTATCCAAAAACTCACTCAATGTTCTCATTTTCAAATCAGGATCTGCAAGCTCAAAGTCTGGAGCAGAATCTCCAACATTCAAGACCATACATTAAGTCTTAAAATGCATTATATCAATCATAAGGAGCAAAGATTGAATTGACATTTTTCGATCGTTAATAATCTAAATAGATTTTTATATTCTCTAACGAGACTCAAGCTACTTTGGTAGGCGAAACCGTTGCAGGTTATAGCAATGTATTGTTTATGTTTGGCTTTGCGGTACTTGCTTTGGCCCCAGCCCTTCTCATATCTAGAATGATTTCACCACGTACAAAAAGTAACCCAGTCAAATTCTTGCCCATGGAATGTGGTCAGGTCCCTTCAGGGGCAGGACGTACTCATTTCATGATGCAATACTACGCCTATATCCTAATGTTTGTTATATTCGATGTAATGGCTATCTTCTTGTATGCTTGGGGAAGCACATTATTAGATCTGCCAAAAACAGCTACTCTACCAATAATTGCCTTCTTAGGAATAATGTTTGCCGCAATGGCATTCGCACTTTATCAAACAAAGAGGAAGAACATATGGTAGACGACCTTGTAACCTTAAAAAAGTCTGGGGGATTGACTATGATAGATAAAATCAATTCTCACAACGTTAATGTCTTTATTGGAAAATTAGGCGATATACTTTACAAAGCGGTAGATAAGCCGTTGGGAATGGCCATCAACTGGGGACGTTTATGGTCTTTGTGGCCTGTTCACATTGAGACCGCATGCTGTAGTGTGGAGTTTGGCGCTGCATCAGGTCCAAGATATGATGTGGAACGGTTTGGCATTATAGAGGCTTTTGGAAGTTTAAGACAATGTGATCTTGTGGTTGTGCAGGGTACAATTACTAGAAAGATGGCACCAAGGCTTCGTTTGGTATATGATCAGATGCCTGAACCAAAGTATGTTATTGCAATGGGCGCATGTGCCATCACTGGAGGATTATACTTTGATTCATACAATGTACTGCCTGGAATAGATGGCATACTACCTGTAGATGTTTATGTACCAGGGTGCCCTCCAAGACCTGAAACTCTGATTCAGGGATGCTTATTACTTCAAGAGAAAATTAAACGAATGAAACCAAGGTAAGTGACCAAGATGAGTTCTGCCGATAGTACAGAAATTGTTAAGACTGATGACTCAGCACTTATTTCTGATCTTGATAAATCATTATCTGATTCAATCTCAAAAAAGTTTTCAAACGTAGAAATTGCATATGTAAAACCAAACAGAATTCGTGTAAATGTAAAAAAAGAAGAAATTATTGATGTTGCATCTTTTATTCGTGACGAACTTCATTTTGATCACGCCGAGTCAGTAGGTGGAGTTGATTATCCAGAAGACAAACAAATTGAGGTAGTGTATCACTTGGGTTCCTATACTGATCCATCACTTAGCAAACACATTCTCGCTTTAGCTACTAGAGCAACACGTGAAGACAACCCACGTCCTGGTAACGATAGTACAATACTACCAAGTTTACGCGATGTTTTTCCAAGCGTTTCATTTCATGAAAGAGAATGTTTTGAGATGCTGGGAGTTTATTTTGATGGTCATCCGGATAATAGACGACTGTTATTACCAGAAGATTGGGCTGACATACCACCACTCAGAAAAGACTTTAGAATTAAGGGTAGATAAAAAATGACTAGTCAGGCAAATCCAAAAAATAAAGAAATTCTTCCTGGTCTTCAGCTAGAAACAGTTGATGATAAAATAATGACCCTTAATGTTGGTCCTCAACATCCTGGTTCCGGTCATATGCGAATCATCCTCAAAATTGACGGAGATTATATTGTTCACTGTGATCCAGATCCCGGTTATGTACATAGGGGAGAAGAAAAGATGGCTGAATATAGAAATTATATAACAAACATTCCTCACCTTGAAAGACCAGTTATTCACGATTCATGCAACATTCTCTATCCATACTGTCTTGGGGTTGAAGAATTACTTGGATTAGAGGTTCCGGAACGAGCCAAGTACCTCAGGGTAATCGCATCTGAGCTCAATCGATGTGTATATACACAATATTGGCTTGCTATTTATGGTATTTTCCTTGGTCATTCTACAATGTTCATGTGGCCTATGGGAGACCGCGAACTTGTGATTGATCTATTAGAGAAGATGACAGGAGCACGTGTTACCCATTCGTACTTTGTTCCTGGCGGAGTCAGAAATGACACTCCTCCCAACTTTGAGGATGTTTGTTTGAGACAAGTAAACTATTTTGAGAAAAGGCTTAAAGAATATGCTGATATTTTTTACGACAATCCAATTCTAATTTCAAGAACTAAGGATACGGGCATTTTGTCAAGAGAAGATGCCATTAAACTTGGCACAACTGGTTCTGTTTTGCGTGCAAGCGGTGTGGACTTTGACATTAGAAAGAAGGAACCATATGATGTTTACGAAGAATTAGATTTTCAAACTAACGTGCTTAAAGAAGGAGACTCTTACGCTCGTTCTAAGATTCCTTGGCTTGACATGTTTGAAAGTTGTAGGATAATTAGGGATGCACTTCAAAAGATGCCAAAGTCTGGGTCAGTCAGGATAAAACTAAAACCAAATCCAAAGGGTGGAGATACTGAGGTCTATCGTAGAGTTGAATCAGGTAGGGGCTCACTTGGCATGCACATTGTTTCACGTGGCAAGCCACAGCCATATAGATTAAAGATTAGTGTTGGTTCGTTTAGAAACTTGATTGCTATGCCACATCTACTTACGGGCGAAATGCTTGGAAATATGCCAGCTGTTTACTGGAGTTTAAACTATTGGCCAGTGGAGGCAGATAGGTAAATGTCAGTAATCGCACCCAAGTTTAGACTTGGTTACCTGATCAAAGCAATTACCGACAACATCTTTTGGATTATTGTACTCCTTACTTTGATTGGTCTTCCAGCCGTCATGATAGTTCTGATCTACATAGATTTTCCCGTGATTGATGGAGAAATTTGGAATCCGTTTAGGGTTTTTGATGCCATGACGCACCCTGAAAGGTCGTTGCCACTTGTAAAAAACTTCATGCAAACCGATTTTTTCAAGATTGCAGTGTTCCCAGGACTTGGTTTTGCAGCCTTGATTGGAGGTGGAGTTATATTTGTTGAAAGAAAGTTGTTGGCAAAACTACAGCTAAGAGTAGGACCATTTTACTGTGGGAAAGTTGAAGGCATCCTACAACTAGTAGCCGATGGTTTAAAATTAATTTCAAAGGAGATAATAATTCCAGCAAAAGCTGACAAGCCAATTTTCTGGGCAGCTCCTGTTCTGTTTGCAGCAACTGCAGCTGCGTTTGTTGCTCTGATACCTGTTGCCCCTGGTTGGGTTGTAGCTGACATTGATTTAGGATTGTTAGCAGTGTTTGCCGTTATTGGATTTTTCCCAATAATCACCGTTTTATCGGCTTGGTCTGCTAACAGCAAATACCCGTTTATCGGAGGCATTAGGGCCCTTTTCCAAATGGTTTCATTTGAAATTCCATTGATCCTCTCACTTTTGGGAATTGTAATGCTAACAGGAACTCTTGATTTAGTTGAGATTATTGAGAGTCAAGTCAATTTTCCATGGATCATCTTCATGCCAATTGGAGCAATTGTATTTTTCATTTGTATACTTGCTGAACTTGAAAGGATTCCATTTGATCTACCTGAAGCAGAAAGCGAAATTGTTGCAGGTTGGCTGACTGAATTTTCTGGAATGATGTACGGTCTTGTGCAGCTAGGTACATATATCAAACTTTATGCCTTTGCTGCACTTTTTGTTGTAATGTTCCTTGGTGGATGGAATGGTCCTTGGGTTTTTCCAATCGAACCAATTGCAGAGGTCATCACCGATGGTATTGTTATAATGCCAGGCGCTCTTACGGTGGAATTGTCAGGCTTGCCGTTATTCTCACAAGAGATGATAAACGGAACCATTTGGTTTGTTCTTAAAACAGTTGCGGTAATCTTTTTCATACTTCTTCCAAGGGGAGTTTTTCCACGTGTTAGAATTGATTTGCTGTTAAAAATTGGCTGGTACAAGTTAATTGTATTAGCTTTTGTTAACATCTTCATTGCCTTAGCTTTGGTGTACAGTGGCGTAATAGGACCAGGAGGTATAATGTAATGGGAACTGCATCTGGAATAATTAAAGCACTTAATTCTGGCATTAAACATATTGCAACTAAACGATTTACATTTAGATATCCAGAGCAGAAACTAAAGTTTGTAGGAGATGGTTATCAGTATGATCCTGATAGTGGTGTAGGTATTGCTGGCTACAAAGGACGTCATATACTTTTTCACGACAAATGTACAGGGTGCCAGCTTTGTGCTATTGCTTGCGAAGATATTGCTGAAGCTATTGCGATGGTCAAAGTTCCAGAACAGTGGAAACATAACAAAAAAGCCATAATGCCTCAGATAGATTATGGTAAGTGTGTATTTTGTGGACTTTGCGTTGATGCATGTCCTTTCTATGCCCTGTACATGACAAATGACTACGAGCTGTCTTCATTTACCAAAGAAGCACTAATCTATACTCCTGCACAGCTACAAGTAAAGCCAAAAGTTGACCAAGACGTAGAAATTCAGATTGATGAAAAGGGCGCTAATCATGGTTGATTCTTTATTCCTTGGAATTGCAGTTTTGACAATAGTTTCAGCAATAGCAGCACTTGAGATGCGTTCACTAATTTATGGTGGCATAGCCCTGATGGGTACACTAGGCGGGATTGCAGGATTTTTCATTTTGTTAGATTCACCGTTTGTAGCACTCTTTCAGATTGCAGTGTATGTTGGTTCTATCGCTGTACTAATTTTGTTTACTATTATGCTGGTAAAAAACGAATTAATCTTTCAGAAGAAGGAGGATCCAAAACGAAGGTATGCTGGAATAGCTCTTATGTTGATACTAATGATCTCATTAGGAGCTGTAATATTCAATTCAGGTCTATCCTCCATAACTACTGAAGAACCACCAGTGGACTACAAAGAGATTGGTGAGGACTTTCTGATATATTATTGGCCAGCACTAATTGCCATGGCGCTTGTATTGTCTGGCTCGATTACTGGTGCCATGATCTTGGCACGAAGACAGGATGGGGTAGAAGATGAGCAACGAACTGATTGATTTTGTAATTGTTTCTGTTGCCCTTTTGGCAATTGGTATTTATGGTTTATCAGTAAAGCGAAATTTTATTCGAATGTTGTTTGCGATTGAAATTATCATAAATGCAGCTAACCTAAATCTAGTTGCATTTGCAAGATTTTTACCACATAGCGGAGGACAAACATTTGCATTATTTTCCATTGCCATAGCAGCTGCAGAGGTTGCAGTTGGACTTGCACTTATCATTGTAGCATACAGAATGTACAAAAATATCGATGTAGCTGACTTTAGGAGCTTGAAAGGATAATGGAATATGCATTACTTCAGGCAGTTTTCCTGCCCCTGTTATTGTCCCCTCTAGCCTATATTATTGGAAGAAAGGTTGGACATACTGCCGCAACCTGGTTTACATTTGGATTATTGCTTTACTGTACAATTCTTATCATCGCTGCATCTATTGGTGAAACCTACGAAGAACATTATCCTTGGACTGAGCTCTTTGGTGAATTTGGATTTATGCTTGACGGCTTGGCAGCCCCATTTGCAATAATGATCTACGTTTTGTGTACGATACTTGCGTTATACTCTAAACCTTACATGCTTCACAAATTTCATGAATTTTACAAAGAGCAAGCACCAAAACCTGTCTATCAAAGTGACGGAACAGTCTTAGAGTCAGTATCTCTAGAAAAATTTGTAAACAGACAGTCCGGTGTGTATTATGCACTTTTCCTAGTTTTTTCAATGGGAATGCTTGGAACGGTGCTTGCAACCAACCTGATTGAATTTTACATATTCTTCGAAGTTATGCTAGTTCCTGCATTCCTTTTGATAGGCTTCTGGGGTGATCATCCAAGACGCAGAGTTGCGCTCATGTTCTTCTTCTGGACACATGTTGGCGCAGTAATTCTTCTCTTGGGATTATTAGCTATAGGTCTTAGCGTTGGCAGCTTTGATTTTGCTGACATTAACGAGGCTGCTATTCCAGCTGATATTTTGACAGCTGCAGCAGTTGCAATAATAATTGGTTTAGGCGTAAAACTTGCAGCGTTTGGATTCCATATTTGGTTACCATATGCTCATGGGTCTGCGCCAACCCCTATCAGTGCTTTACTTTCCCCCGCCATGATCGGAATTGGAGCATATGCACTCTTTAGGCTAATTGTAGAATTTTTACCGCAAACATACGCTGACCTGTCCATTTGGATCAGCATATGGGGTGTGGCAACGATGTTTTACGGCGGTGCC
>JACAST010000045.1 GCA_013390765.1 Marine Group I thaumarchaeote
CTTTGTTGTTGTTGAAAGACCAAACCCAACCATAAAAAATCCATTTCCTCCGTCAGACGATGAATCTACAAACATAATTGGGTCATCGCAAAACAACCAAGAAAATGCTCTTACTATTACAACTGATTGGCAATCATACGAGAAAGGTGACAAGATTAAGATTTCTGGAAAGTTTTCTCAGTATCTTGACCACAAATTACAACTGACACTTCAAATGCTTGATCCACAAAACAACATAGTTACTGTTTCTCAGACGAAGCTTGACAAAGATGGAACATATTACATGTCAATTAATAGCAACGGGCCAATGTTCAGAACTGAAGGCGATTATACTATCAAGGTTAAGTATGGTACATGGGATGCATCTACAAAATTCTTTTTGACTGTTCCAAATACATTTAATCCACAAAGTCCTGCTCCCTCAACACAATCTAAAACTTCAACTCTTTTGATACTGAATCCGCTTCCTTCTACATTCGAAGCTCAGGGACAAAACTCGCAAGCTGAGGTGATTGTTTCTGGAAAACTAATGTCATCCGACAGGCAATATGTTATCACAAGTGCAATAATTCAGCTGAAGGCAGAAAGGTGGGGAACTGCCATAACAACTGATGGCAAAGGTGAGTTTAGTTTTAAAAAGAACTGGGATGTTGGAAATGATTATGGTGTTTACGCAGTTTTTGATGGCACATCAAATTTTGAACCTTCTAAAAGCCAGACAGAATATTTTGATGTGAGACCAGGAGCGTTTCAACCACAAACCACTGCACCTACTGAAGACAGTAGTCCTACTGAAGACAGTAGTCCTGCTGGTGGCGTGGCTTTGCTTGTCATAATCATGATTGTGGTAATTGTTGCAATAGCCATGAAGAAGAGGAAGAAGAAGATTCCAGTTACTATCCCGCCACCTTCTGGCAGAGGAACTGCGGGCACAGCGACTATAACCAAGGCTTCCAAGCCTAGGAAGACACCACGTGCCGGCAGAGCACCGCTGCTGATGGGAAAAATCAGACAGGCGAAAAGGGCAGTGGGAAGACAATCGCTAAAGTCAAAATCCAAAATGGATACTATGCACTATTTGCGATGCAAAGTTTGTCTTAGCGAGGAACTTGAAAACGAAGCAGATGGACAACAATACTGTACAAAGTGTAAGTGGAGGAAAATATGAAGCGTCATTCTGTCTCTAAGGTTGTAATATCATTTGAGGTGTGTCAAATTGCGTGATAGAATAGGCAAGAAAGTTCGTGGCAAAAAAGGACGTTATAAGATAATTCAGGCACTTACCACAAAAGGTGGAATGGGAGATGTGTTTGATGCAGAAACCATGGACAAATCTAAAACAGAAGTGGTAATCAAATTCGCACAAACAAACAAGGGTATATTTATTGAAAAGCTTCATCGAGAGGCAGAATTTCTTCACGACTTTCAAAAGTCAAAACCAGAGGGAATTGTTGCTTATATTGATGAGGCTGACGAAAAAGAAGAAGAATTTTTCCTTGTAATAGAAAAATTAAAAGGGCAAGATCTAGCAAAAATTGGATCAAAACAACTAGACGAAAAAACCGTGATTAAATTTTCTAATGAAATCGCAGGGGCGTTACATTATCTGCATGGTTGTAGGGATGTTAGAGATACATACGGTATAATTCATAGAGATATAGACCCAAACAATATAGTAGTTGCAAAACAAAATGAGTACCGTCAGCATGATGGTGAAGAACATTGTGTTCTAATTGATTTTGGAGCTGCAACTGGCATTAAAGATGCAGGTAGTCAGATAGGGAAAAAAGGTTGGTCCTGCAAACATAACTTTCTTCCACCGTACAACGTATCTCAAGAATGTGACATTTACGCATTGGGACGAGTGATGTTTTACATGGCTACGGGCCAACTTCCTCAAAACTGTGAATTTCCATATGGTGATGTTAATTTTGGTCGTATGCAGTATAAAGCAACAAGTTGTGGATCTAGTCCAGAATTATCTAATCTTATCGACGATATGATTCAATTTCCTAGGCATAAGATTCAGACTGCAGAAGAGGTGATACAAAGATTATCTTCGTTAAGGCTCTCAACAAGACAAACGCAAAGAGTTCAATCTAGAAAATATACAGTACAACCACAACGACAACAACAGCAATTACTGCAAGGACCACATATCATTCTAGGTGGCCACAGATATCCAATAGTAGGAAATCGTTGCGAAATAGGACAAAGTCACAACTGCCCAGACCCTAACTTTGACTGCTCTAGGGGCATACTACATCCAGGTATGGACGGATTCGATTATCCCCACAAGCCTGATATTGAAATTCCTTTAATTGGCTCGCCACCTGAATCTGTATCGGAGTTCCATCACATCCGAATTTGGAAGGATAATGGACAGTGGTATGTCAGGGATTTAGACACAACAAATTATTCTGCGATTCTCAAAAAACAACAGTGGATTCCGTTAAATGACGGACCTAAAGGAAAAACAATGACATTGGATGAAGATTTCACAAAGTTAGCAATTGGATATAGATCTGGTCAAAGAACTGAGATAGAATTTAGTTTCTATAAACAGTAAGATCTTATCTAAGATTATTTTTCCTTTTCCTGTTGTTTCTGTAAATACTTGAGCTCAGCGAGTTTTGCTTCCCATTTTTGCTGTTTCTGTTTCAACTTTTCTTCTTTCTGCATTTTTTTGTCTTCTAACTCTTTAAACAATTCTGGTATACCCTTTTCTTTTGTGAGATCTTTGTTTTCTTCTTGTGATTTTGCTAGAGCAGTTTCGAGTTCGCTGATTTTATGTTGATCTTCAGCCTGCGATTCCTGTAATTTTGCTATATTATCTTCATATTCTGATAATTTTTTGCTATCTAATTCTTTCAAATCCAAAGGTTTTGAAAGAATTATCAGAGAGATATTATCAGTACCGCCTTTGTCATTTGCCATATCTACAATTTTCTTACATGCATGTTGCGGATCAGGTGTCTCCTGAACAATTTTTTTAATGTCATCATCCGATAAATGGGTAATCACTCCGTCACAACACAACAAAAGTGATTCATCATTTTCCAAATGTACTGTCTTTATGTCAGCTTCTAAGTAGGATGATATTCCAACTGCTTTAGTAATCACATTTTTGTCAGGATGGTCCTTTGCTTGGTCTTCAGTTATTTCATGCTTGTCAACTAGTTCTTGAACAAAAGAATGATCCTTTGTTTCCTGGCGAATTCCTTTGTCACCTATCACATATGCACGAGAATCTCCAACGTTTGCTAGAGTGACGTCGTCATTGCCTTGAACTATTGCACATACACTGGTGGTTCCCATGCCAGAGGCTTCGGGATTTTTAGATGTGTATTCTAAAATGTCTTCATTTGCTTTTTCAAATCCTTTTTTTAGAACTAAATAGAAACTCTTCCCGTTAAGCAATTCGGGCACAGCAATCTTCGAGAATGATTCAACCCAAATCCTACTTAGAGCAATTTTACTTGCTACCTCACCTTTTGCATGGCCTCCCATGCCATCAGCTACAGCAAGAAGATGGACCGTGCCAAACGCACCACCGAAAGATGATACCGAGACACAGTCTTCGTCAGTTTCCCGAACTTTTCCCACGTCGGTTTGCCATCCAACTTTTCTTTGCTTCCCTGTGGGAACATCAATGTTGGCGTCTGGTCCATCATCCATTATTTTTTTTCCTCAAAATGATCATCTAAATTGGAATGTAGCCACACATTCTTCCATATGTGCAAATTCAATTTTGTCACCATCATGCAACTCTTTTTTTAGCTGTCCGGTAATATCCTCACCATTTACTTTGGTATGGTTTGTACTTGGCTTGTTTTGTACGGAAGTTATTCTGTCTTCAATAAAATAATCATACCCTTCGTTTAATCTCGTAGATTCACTAGGAAGGCGGAAAATTGTAAATTGTTGGCTTGAAACTTCATTCGGGTTTTTTCCAATCTTAAACTCTACATATTCACTTACATCGTTTCTCCCAACAGTTATAGGATTATCCTCAACCGGAATTTCCTTTCCGCCAGGCAAAACAAGTATTCCTTTACTTTCATTAACGTCCACTACCTGTGCGTTGTAACCTGATACTGTTGACTCTGATTCTGCTTCCATCTGTTTTCGGTCCTTTTCCCACTCAGAGTTAGATTGTATGAAAGAATCTGATGCTTTCTCATCTCTCTCTTTGAAAAATTCTGGCTCTGATTTTGGTGGTTCCTGCTCTTTTTGCATTTCTTTTTTGTTCTCTTCCCATTTTTCTTCTGATTGGATATAGGAATGTTCGGATTGTGGATCAACTACGATGTCGCTTGCAAAATGCCAGCCACATCCTGAGGTCAGGCAATAGTCTTGGCCATCAGCCCTTTCTTTCCCACACATAGGACATTGTTCCGTCATTCTTTTTCATCCTCCTCTGAGTTTTTCAAATCGCTAATAGCCTCATCCAACTTTTCTGTCATCGTATCCTCCATTACGGTTGTATGATGCAAAAGTTTTTTCTTTTCTGATTCTGTCAGATCAGGCACAATTTTATCATGGATTGTATTTGCATGAACTATGGTATCATGAGCAAGTCCTTCTACTGTATCAGGATGTGGCAATATGTTGATAATAGTATCTGACCGTTTCTTTGCATCCAAATCTCCTGTCGCTATGAATTTTGAATTACATATTGTCGACTCTGTGGATTTGAAAGACCAAAAGACATTTTTATTTTCTACATTGTAGAGTTTTCTATCATTTGTGTATGAGATTTCTATTGTATCAGGTCCTGCGACCACGTTACTGCCCTCAAGAATCTCAGCAGTTAAGAAAGGTATGTTTTCTCCCTCGCCCGCATTCACTTTAATCTTGAAATGCAATGCGTGTGGTTCATTTCTTATAATATCCTTTAATCCAATGATGGTTACGTTACCGGTTGTTTTAAGATCATCAATTGGCATAACTTTTGGTTTTGAAGCATTTGCTTCAAGCAGTTCTGCAGTATCCATCAAAGTAATCTGTAACTGTGGATTTGTAACTATAGTCTGTTGCATTTGAGTAGCCTGCTCATTTACAACTTTTGAAAGGTCGCTGGCATTTACAATATGGTCCCAACTTCCACCACCAAACTCACTTACTGATTTTAACAGCTGTTCACCATAGTCATCGCCAATTCCCATTGTGCTTGTTGTTATTCCACTTTTTCGAATTTCCTTAGCCAGTTGAATGAAATCCTCATCTTCGCAGGGCTCAACATTTGCCAGCCCATCAGTAATTACTACCAATCTGTTAATCGTGTTTGACGAACTTAGCGAACGGCTCTGTTGGACCAGGTCAAACCCCTTTGAAATTCCAGCGTGCATTGCAGTCGCATATCCAGTTGTAATTGAGTGAATCATGTTTTCGATGTATTGGCGTTCAGAAGCAGGCTTTGGGTCCAATATTACATGAACATCATCATCAAAGGCTACGATGCTTACAGTGTCAGTAGAAGGAAGTCCCCTTACAAGTTTGATTGCGGCGTTTTTTGCCTGTTCGATTTTCATATCATCTTCCATTGAACCACTACAATCAATTACAAGACAGATGTGATGATTTTTCTGAGCAATCTGTGTGCTTTGATCCGGAGATATTTCAACTTGGACAAACACTGTTGATTCCCTGTTAGCTTCAATGTGACGTCTGCTTTGTTCCAGTCTGAGGTTTAGCATAGACCCGGTGGGTGAACGTAGACTATAAGACTGATCGCTGATTGTGGCAGTCACTTCATCTCCTCCAAGTTTGAGTTTGAAATGTGGTTCATTGGTACAGTTTTGTTAGAAATAGCCTTGAGGTAGTTTTTTGCTTTTGGCTTTGGTGATTGTGTGTTGCCATGCCCCCCGACTGAACCGCCGCTACCGCCAGAGCCACCGTTACCGCCGTTACCAGCATGATAATCTTGTATGTTGATATCATAATTATTTTCAGTGTAAGAGTCGCCGAGCTTTACATTTTCCAGTCTCATTATAGCCCAATATACGATGAAGATGGCGCCGGGAATCAGACCAAATCCCGTACAGCAGAGAAACATACCGATGTAGAGCCACCAGTTACTTACTGCCATGTTAGCTCTCTCCCTCTCCTTTCCTTACGGACCTTCTTCGCATTGGCCCAATTTGCGATGAAGATAGCTCCTGGAATCATACCAATCCTCGTACAGCAGAGAAACATGCCGATGTAGAGCCACCAATTACTTACCATTGTAAGATCCTCCTGTTTCTGCATTTGGTTTTTCCTTTAATTTAGAAATTCTGTTGATAACATCAGGTGTGAAAATCTCGGGGTGGTCTATGATACTTATTCCCCACTGTGGTATTTTCCATTCACCATGTTTATTGAACCAACGATAAAAACGAATATCAGTTCTATTTTTTATCTTGTCAAAAATTTTTACAATAGCAAAAATTTGTGCAGACGTTCGATGAATGTCAAAACCATCTAGTATCTCGTAAGTTTTTGATACAGGATATTTTTCTCTTAGTTCCATTACAAACCACCAGTTCCATATGGAACACATTCCTCAAAGATGCACTCAACATTGTTGCCAGGCCCATAGAAACCATCTTCATAGTAACCACCATCATAATAATCATCATAACCAAAGTCTGGCTCGATGTATATTGGTGGTGGACCGTCATGCCCAGGCAAGAAAGGATCACATTGGGTACAACCGTAAGGATCTGGTGTCGCAGTTAACCCAATCAAAAGAAATGTGATTAATCCTAGAACAAAACCAACAGCAACTATGGGTAACAGTCTATTAGATAGAAGTGATGATATCGGTTTGTTTTCTCTTTTTACATGTGTCATGCGGTTTTGTTTCATCTCTTGTTCTTTTGAATTAGAATTACATTGTACACAATCAGAACCTCTTGATGACAGCAAACTTCCACATTTGCCG
>JACAST010000055.1 GCA_013390765.1 Marine Group I thaumarchaeote
CGTAGTCTGGCTTCTGGATATGAAACAGTCATTATAATTTAAGATAACGCAAATCTTTGTAAACTTTTCAAACTGGTTTATTGTTTTTGTCGATATGCCAGCACGAAGGTTATTCCTCCGCAAATTACTCCTATGCCAAGAAAACCTACAAAGGCGCCTATTGGTTCTATGAACGAATCCATTATTGCAAGATCCTGCTTTCCCAATGCTCCTTCAGTGAATAATGAAAGCACGCCGGATCCGGCCAAGCCTGCAAATGTCATATACAGCATTGCTCCTGCACCACCCACATTCATTCCTATTAGATGAATCCAAGCAAGAGTTTTCAGGCCTGTAGAAAATTTTCGATTTAAGTTCATTTCAATGTGATAATAAAACAATGCGGTAACAGCTACTGCCACAACTATTATCAAGTAAAATATTATTCCAAGAAAGAACCACTTAGCTGGTCCTCCGAATGAGAGCGAGAGGTGCTGCATTATGTTTACCTGCGGGAAAATTATTTGGAAGGCAATTACTGTCAATGCCAATACAGTGATAATTCCCCCCTGAATTATAGCTGCGATTATGAACCTGTCTACCCACCTTATGCCAGTGTTTTCCATACCTACAAAGCTATTATGGATGAAGACTTGTAAAAAGTGTAATTATATGGAATTTACAGCATCAGGTTTTCTTTGGAAAAAATGTAAGAGGTGAATATTATGGAGGAATTAGCCAAACAAATGCAGCAAAAAATAGGTCTGAATGACGAAATAATTTCAAGCCTGAAAGAATTTTTTGGAACAACTCTTTCTGATTTCCTAAAAGTTTATCGTGATTTTGAGAATGCTGAGGATGAAAAACTAAAAAATATTTTGAAAAGGCAGGATACAATCTATCAAAAACTACATGAATTAATGAAGGCAAGTTCGCTAAGGTTCGCAAATTCAAAGGAAGACAGTCTGTCAAAATTGACAGAAATTAATGGGCGCCAACAAAGGTTTATCTCCTCAATCAGGGAATTTTTTACATCCAACTCCAAATTTATGGCAGCATACAGAAAAAAATCGCCTGAACTGTATTTTCAGATGGAAGCATTGTTGGACAGGCAAGAGGTAATTTTTCAGAAGCTTGAATCAATAATAAAACCCAATATCTAAAACACTTTAAGAGCCGCCGGAAGAAATGGAAATAATTATTTCTTCTAATTCGGATTCAAGCATTATCACTATTGGGGGAATGAACTTTTCAGTGGCGTCCTGCTCTGGCCAGAAAATCTGAATCCGCTCATCATTTAACGTTATTTTAATGGTAAACTTGGTATAGCTTTCCACACCATCTTTGATAGGAAACGATTCCTTTGGTATTAACATAAAGCCTGTCTCCTTAATCAGCGCGGTAAGTTTTTGCAACTGCTCATTACTGATTGAGCTTGTGATTTGAGATTGGTTACCATCCTTTTTGATCTCAGTATATTGTACTGTTCCGTCATTTTCTATAGTCAGTATTTGAGTGGTATCTGCTACTGTTTTTTCTGTAACACCAAAGGAAACTATCCTCAAATCATGTTTGGTAAACTCGACTTGTATCTTATCACTAGGATTAATTGCTGATGTGGGAATACCTGTTGAAGTAAGCATTGGTATGACAATAAGAAGTGCAAAAATTACTGGAATGGCACATATAGCTAAAACAAATGGCTTTACCATTTTCGTGAAAACAACATTTTAGCAAATAAATCTTGGTAAAATAACTTAAAATTCAGGTCAGCCAATTCCAATTTCGTGGGGTCGTAGCCTAGCCTGGTAGGGCGACAGTGACTACGAAATTCACCGCTAAGGGCTCCAGAGGTTAAAGTTCAAACTCTGATGAAAAGATGATGTGAGTTTGGAGCTGCGAAGTAACCCGTAGGTCGTCGGTTCAATTCCGATCGGCCCCACGTTAAAATTAATTCTGTTTTTTTCTTAGAAAGTTCATTGCCGAGCCAGCCTTGAACCACTCAATTTGCAGACCATTGTAGGAATGGCTTAGGACAATCTTTTCAGATGTCTTGTCTGCGTGTAGTATGTTACACTCCACAGGTTTTCCAGGAGCAATTTCATTCAGTTGGCTGATGCTGATTTGATCGTCCTCGTGAATTTTTCCATAATCCTTGGGATTGCCAAACGTTAAGGCTAGTATTCCCTGTTTCTTCAGGTTTGTTTCATGGATTCGCGCAAAGCTTTTTGCTATAACAGCGCTGCAACCTAAAAATCTAGGTGTCATTGCGGCATGCTCACGGCTACTTCCCTCACCGTAATTGTCATCTCCAACTATAACCCAGGAAATGTTTTCTTTCTTGTACTGTCTTGCAATTTGTGCACAACTTTCAATTTCATTGCTAAGTATGTTTTTGGCTTGACCAACTTGATCATTAAATGCATTTACCGCACCAAGCAACAAATTGTCACTTAGTTTATCCAAGTGTCCCCTAAGCCTTAGCCACGGACCCGCAGGCGAGATGTGATCTGTGGTACATTTTCCTTTTGCTTTGATCATCACATGTAGTGCACTCAAATCTTCACCATTCCAAGCATCAAACGGTTCAAGTTTTTGCAATCTTTCGCTGTTAGGATCAATCAACACTTGAACAGCGTCAGGATTAGACGATGGAGATATGTAAACGTCCTCAGCATCTACAAATCCTCTATCTGGAACATCAGGTGCACGTTCTGGTGGATCCAGCTTGAACGTCTTTCCGTCAGATGCAGTAAGAGAATCATCTAACGGGTTAAAAGAAAGATTTCCACCTAACGCTAATGCAATCACCATCTCAGGGCTTGCAATGAAGTTCATTGTTTCCCTCTTGCCGTCGTTTCTTCCAGGAAAATTGCGGTTGTATGACGTCACTATGGTGTTTTGCTCTCCCTTCTTAAGTTCAGGTCTGTGCCATTGTCCAATGCAAGGACCGCAAGCATTTGCAAGAACCGTAGCGCCGATTGATTTCAATGAATCAATCTGGCCGTCTCTTTCTATGGTAGCCCTAATCTGCTCAGACCCAGGGGTCACAAGCAGTGGAATCTTTGCCTTGATTCCTTTTGATTGTGCCTGCTTTGCAAGGCTTGCAGCCCTAGACATATCCTCGTACGAAGAGTTTGTGCAGCTTCCAATCAGTGCAACAGAAATGTTGTCAAGATAGTTGTTGTTCTTTACATCATCAGCCAGTTTTGATATTGGTCTAACAAGATCCGGAGTGTGCGGACCCACTACGTGCGGCTCAAGTTTTGAGAGATCAATTTCTATAACTTTTTCAAAATATTTATCAGGATTTTTTTCTATGTCTGGGTCAGCTGTAAGGTGTTCCTTGTACTTGTTTGCAAGACCAGCAATATCCTTTCTGCCAGTTGATTTTAGATAAAGTTCCATTCTTTCGTCATATGGAAAGATTGAACATGTAGCGCCAATTTCTGCACCCATGTTGGTAATTGTAGCTTTTCCCGTGCAGCTAATGGATTTGGTACCAGGACCAAAGTATTCGATTACAGAATTAGTTCCACCAGATACCGTTAGTTGTCCTGCAACATACAATATGACATCCTTTGCTGATGTCCAACCGTCCATCTCTCCCTTTAGATAAACACCAATGCGCTTTGGATACAACAACTCCCATGGCATTCCAGCCATGGTTTCAGCTGCATCTACACCGCCAACGCCAATTGCCAGCATTCCAAGTCCTCCCGCATTTGGCGTGTGGGAGTCTGTACCAATCATCAAGCCGCCTGGAAATGCATAGTTTTCTAAAATCACTTGATGAATAATTCCTGCACCCGGTTTCCAAAATCCTACGCCGTACTTGCTTGCGGCAGATTCTAAAAATTTGTAAACTTCGTTGTTTTCATAAATTGCCAGTTTTGTATCTGATTTTCCTTCAGTCCTAGCTTGGATCAAATGATCGCAATGAATAGTTGTGGGCAATGTGGCAGATTTTAATACTGTCTGCATGAATTGAAGCATAACCATCTGTCCAGTAACATCTTGAAGTGCAACTCTGTCCGGATGTAAAAATACATAGTTTGCTTCACTGTCTAAAATTTTCTTTAGAAAATTTTCTTCTAAATGACCTGCAAGAATTTTTTCTGTTAAAGTTACAGGCCTATTGACTGTTTTTCTGTATATTGAGATGTTTTTTTCTAATTTTGAATAAACGTTTTCAACCATTTCTGGCGTAGTAGCAATTTTTATTTTTTCCAATAATTTTCAATGGAATTTTTTATTTATAAACCGAATTAGTACGTTTTTGGTATCTTCGTATACAATTATAAGAGAAAAATGCTATAATATACCAGTGCTGATAAGAGTTTTTTCGTATTGTGTTTTGTATGGGGGATATGATTGGTAAAGAAAGGCTTTCCAAGCTTTGGAATGACACAATGTGGTTCATTTGTTGCCGCTTTAAAAAATTATAATTTACCAGATTTTATATTGACACTAGTTGCTAAAGATTGTAATTCAACTTTGCTGGAACGTGGAAGAATTGATGACAGACTATCTAGTATGAACGATGCTGCACTTGAATTGCTACATAAGGTCTTCGTTGATTGCGAAGAAGATGAAGTAGGTAAGTATGCGCAATATAGATTCTTTGCGTATGTATCTAGCATGTACCATAAATGCGAAGTAGTGATCAGCGAAACAATACCCGGAAAATCTGGGAAAAATCATAAGATACCAATTGCTGTCAAACAAAATGGCATGTACATTGCTGTTGGTTTTAACAAGCCAAATGGCCATACTGTCTCAAAG